>JBDRFC010000021.1:0-12634 GCA_043819155.1 Chloroflexota bacterium
ACCCCGCCGATGATGCCATCGGAGACAAGTGAACCCAGCCAGTTCGGTGTTATGCCGGAGGTGATTTCACTCAGGCGGTTAAAACCGCCATTTATCCAGTTAATCAGGGGAGATGATACGCTGAAGGTTAGCTGGAAGAGACCGAAGAGTATGGCGGCAAATATAGGAATACCCAGCCAGTTGTTGAGCACTATCCTGTCAATCTTGTCTGATATGCTTACCTTTTCAATGGCAGGTTTTTTCAGAACATCCTTCATCAACCCGCTGATAAAGCCATACCTGGCATCGGCGATAGCTATACCGGCCGCGTTCCGGTGAATCTTTGCCAGATGGGCGAGGCTTTTATCTTTGGCAGCCACAATTTCTTCCCCACCCGTTTTCACCTCCATAAATTGCTTTATTACTTCCTCATCATCTTCAAGCAGCTTTAGTGCCAGCCATTCGGGTGGGTACTTTTGCGATAGGGCGCTGGTGGTTATAGCCGCTTCCAGCTTTGAGATTTCCTCATCCACTTCATGTCCATAGCTGAATTTCAGCCTCTCTATATGGATTCTGCCTTCGGCGACACAGGTTACTGTATCAAGAAGTTCATCCGTACCTTGATTGCGAGAAGCTACCAGAGGTATTACAGGTACTCCAAGCAGGCGGGAAAGCTGCCCGGCATCAATATGATAACCCTTGGATTGGGCTACATCCATCATATTAAGAGCAATTACAAGCTTAACGCCCATCTCCAGCAGTTGCAGCGAAAAATAGAGGTTACGCTCCAGATTAGAAGCATCAACGATGTCCACCACTACATCCGGTTTTTCATCAACCAGGAATTTTCTGGCGATAATCTCATCAAGTGAAAGAGCTGTTAAGCTGTAGGCGCCGGGCAGGTCAACTACCTTTAAATCATAATCCTTAAAGCTACAGGCGCCTTCCTTCTTCTCTACGGTTACCCCGGGCCAGTTGCCGATATGCTGGTTGGATCCGGTGAGGTTATTAAAGAGGGTTGTCTTGCCGGAGTTGGGATTGCCGGTTAAGGCAATCGTAATTTTATTTTTTCCTTTTTTAGCCACTATTCTGCACTGTTATACATATAAGAATATATTAATAATCTGTGGTTCTAACAATTATTTTATGAGATATACCACGGCCCAATGCCAGCCTTGAACCTCTAACATCGAGAACTACCGAACCGGGCTTCTGGCTGCTTATCACCATAACCTTCAGGCCGGGCGTAAGCCCCATATCAGCCAGCCTTCTCTGTAGCCCCCAGCCAGCCTCTATGTTAACTATCTGTACTTGCTTACCAGATGGCACAGTGCTTAATGGCATTGTTGAAATATTATTCATCATTTATTAAACACCTGTAATCGTAGCCTGGATTTATTATAAACCATATATAATTTATAAGTCAAGGTAATATTAAATAGAAAATAAGGAAAACCTAACAATATATTTGACATGTCCGAAAAAACAATCTATAATCAGGTTTAGAAAATTATAAAATTGGCTTGGAGTTTTAGGTTTGAGCAGACAAACCGTTGAAGAATACCTGGAAACGATAAAAACACTGGAAGAGATGGAGGGCTCGCCAGTCAGGACTTCGTCTCTTGCCCGGGTTTTAATGGTATCGGCGGCTTCGGTAAGCGAAATGTTGCAGCGCCTATCGGAAAAGGGGATGGTTAAATACACACCTTATAGCGGAGTCAGCTTGACAGAAGAAGGACTGCAACAGGTGTTAAAACTAACAAGACGTCATCGCTTGTGGGAGGTTTTTCTAAACAATTATCTGGGTATCGGTTGGGAAGAAGTATATGACGAAGCCTGCAATCTGGAACACAATACATCTGACCTGGTAGCCGAAAAACTGGCGCAATTTCTGGGTAATCCGGCGGTTTGCCCGCACGGTGGCCCGATACCGGACGGAAGCCTGAAGTTGCCTGAAACATCGGGAATACTCATTGCTGACCTGCAAGCCGGTAAAAGGGCTAGAATTGTAAGGATTACTAATGAGATAAACTCAGAGCTTCTCCGTTACCTGAAAGGCTTGAACCTTGTGCCAGGAGTAGAAATAGTGGTTGTTGAAAAGGCGTCATTTGATGGAACTATAACAATTAAAGCAGGCGAATCCATCAAAGCTATCAGCGCAGATGTGGCTTCTTTCATTAAGGTAGAGCCGCTAAAATAAGCCAACAGTCTTTACTAATATATTGCAATATATGCTGTCGTTTATAATCTAGAGCCTGTCTTTTATGTTGCGGCGCAGGATTACGTGTTTCCAACTGCCACTCTTTGCGCGCATTTCTTTTATTCTGGGTATATAGAGAATGAAGGGTATAAGCAGCATTAAAGACGAATAAAGCACATAATCGCCGTTGTTATATATAAGCCAGGCTGCTAAGGGGAATGTAAGAAGGCCGATGCTGTAGCTTAGCGTGGGGAAGCGGGTCAGCAGTGTCAGCAATGCGAATAAGGGAAAAGCGATAGTCAGCCCCCAGGGCATAAAGAAGATAAGGGTGCCGATAAGGGGAGCCCCTCCCTTGCCACCGTGGAACTTGAGCCACACAGGGAAGCCATGTCCCAGTACGGCGACAGCGCCGGAAACAAGCTCAGCGGCTACAGGAACTCCGAGCCAGTAGCGGGCAACGGCAATAGCAGCCGCTCCCTTGCCTAAATCCATCAACAGAACAAGCAGGCCGTATAAAAAACCAACATTATAAAAGACATTCATGGCACCCATATTACGGCTGCCCACCTGGCGGATATCTACCCCCTTACGCAGGCGTCCGACAATATAGGCTGAAGGTATAGAGCCCAGAAAATAAGCGGCTATTAAAGCGATGGTGATAGCGAGAGGTTCATTTAGCATCTAAACCGTCCTTTCAAGCCCCATTTTCAGCTGCCAGATCCAGTATATTGAGCCGTAGCTTCTCATTCCCGCCCCATTTATTCAGTTCCAAATTATAAACGATATCAATGCTGGATTGTATATCCGGCATGCGATTACCCAGCCCAAAGGCGACTGCGTCCCATGTCGTATTACGATGCCTGAGTTTTAACCTCAGGTGATCTCCATTATTACCCATAATACAGCAATCTGTAACCTCTGCAAATCGGCTGATGAAGGTGGGTAGTGGATTACCCTTTCCAAATGGAGCCATTAGTTGAATTGTTTGGAAGGTATCACCGCTCAGCTCATCAAGCGTAATCTCGGTATCGATATCCAGCCGGGGGCGAAGGTCAATATCAGATAGTTCACTGGCTGCAAGCTGGCAGAGTTGCTGTTCAAGAGAAGCAAGGTTTTCTGTCGGCAGGGTAAAACCGGCTGCCTGCGAATGGCCACCGAAATGAGTTAATAAACTGCTAAACTTGCCTATAGCCCTGACGATGTTGAACTCCGGGATGCTGCGGCAACTGCCGTAACTGAACCCGTCTCCAATCTTGATGGCTATAACAGGGCGGTAAAATTCAGAAGCCAGCTTACCGGCAATCAGGCCGAGAATACCTCCCTGATAATTGAAGTCACTAACAATTAGCAGCGGTGAAATACCTTTAGATAGAATTTGCTCCCTGGCTTTAGTCAGGGCTGCGCTAGTCAGTCTTTGGCGTTCGGTATTTTTTTCTTCCAGGAGGAATGCCAGCTCTTGAGCCTCCTGTGGGCTGCCTGTTGTCAGAAGCCTATAGCTGGTCATGGCGCTTTCTAACCTGCCGGCAGCATTGAGACGCGGCGCCAGTATCCAGGAGATGTCTTCAGTACAGATGTTTCTGGTGTCCAATTTGGACAATTCTGCCATTTCTTTAATGCCCAATCTGGGAGACTCTTTAAATAACTCCAGTCCTTGCTTAACAAGGTAACGGTTTTCCCCAAGCATTGGCATCATGTCAGCTACGGTGCCAAGGGCTACCAGGTCCAGAAATTTATCTAGCTGATCCTCTTTACCCATACTCTTGTAAAGAGCTTGAAGCAGCTTGAAAGCCACTCCCGCGCCGGAAAGCTCTGAAAAAGGATAAACGGAATCGTTTCTCTTGGGGTCAATAACGGCGATTGCAGGGGGTAGCTCATCAAGGGGGGCGTGGTGGTCGGTTATTATTATATCAAGCTTCTTATCATTCGCCCTCTTGACATTTGATACGCCGGTAACACCGCAATCAACGGTAATAACCAGGCTGATGCCCTGTTTTTGAAGCTTGTCGAGAGCGGAGTTGTTAAGCCCGTGGCCTTCCTCCAAGCGGTGTGGGATATATGGCGTGACATTGGCTCCGAGCGCATGCAGCCCCTGGATTAGTAAAGCGGTACCGGTGATACCATCGACATCGAAATCCCCGTAAATGGCTATATTCTCTGCCGAAAGCAATGCCTGATAGATTCTAGCGATTGCCGGATGTATATCAGGTAGTAGATAGGGATCGGCTGACAGACGTTTATCGGAGTTGAGAAATAAATCTGTCTGGGATGGCTCGGTAATACCACGGTTATATAGAAGCTGAGATATAAGGGGTGGCAGATCCGGGGCGATGGCAGTGTATTCCGCTGGAATGGGTGGCAGGAGGTTCCAGCGATAATGATTCAAACCTATTCCTCTTCATACTTCTTGAATATAAGGGTTGAATTATGGCCACCGAAGCCGAAGGAGTTGGAAAGAGCGATTTTAACAGGGGTATGGCGGGCTGTATTGGGTACATAATCCAGGTCGCATTCGGGATCGGGGTGGGTTAGATTTATCGTTGGCGGTATGATGCCCTCCTGTATAGCCCTTATGCAGATTGCCGCCTCAATGGCACCGGCACCGCCTATCAGGTGGCCCGTCATTGATTTTGTAGAGCTTATCGGGATTTTATAAGCATTATCGCCGAAGACGGTCTTTATGGCTATGGTTTCTGTCTTATCGTTTAAAGGCGTTGATGTACCGTGGGCATTAATGTAGTCAATATCTGCGGGGCATAAACCGGCTTTATTAAGGGCAACCTGCATTGACCTGGCGGCACCATTGCCATCTTCAACAGGTTGTGTAACGTGGAAAGCATCGGCACTGGCGCCATATGAGAAAACTTCTGCCAGGATATCAGCGCCTCGCTTCCGGGCGTGATTTAAGTTTTCCAGAACCAGAATGGTAGCACCTTCACTGATAACGAAACCATCCCGCTCTATATCAAAGGGGCGAGATGCTTTTTGCGGCTCATCGTTTCTTGTTGACAGGGCTTTAAGGGCAATAAAAGCGGTAAAGCCCATCGGCCCCATTATTGATTCACTGCCACCGGCGAACATGGCTATGGCATCGCCCCGCTTTATAAAATCATAGGCAGCACCTATAGCATCCGAACCGCTGGAGCAGGCGGTGGTGGTACACAGGTTAGGACCCCTAAGCCCTAATGCAATTGATACCTGGGCGGCAGCTATATCAGCAATCATCATCGGGGTAAGGAAAGGGCTTACCCTATCCGGGCCTTTTTCCAGAAACACCTTCATCTGCGTAAACAGGGTTGTTAGGCCGCCAATAGCACTGCCAATGACGGTACCGATATCATTCTGATTATCTGAATCTATCTTAATACCGGATGAATCAAATGCTTGACGGGCGGCGGCAATCGCCAGTTGGGCAAAGCGGTCCATGTGGCGGGCTTCCTTGCGGTTCATATGGTCGGTGGCTTCAAAGCCCTTGACCTCGCCACCAAATCTGGTACCAAGGCCTGAGGCATCGAAAAGGGTAATGTAATCAATGCCCGATTTACCGGCAATTAGTCCTTCCCAGGTCATAGGCATATCTAAACCTAACGGATTTAGCGTGCCTATTCCGGTAACTACAATTCTAGTGCTTTCGTAAGACATTATAAAACAGTAAAAGGGTGATAAATACTATGCTATTTATAACATAATTTGGGTGTCCTCTGCAAGAATAAGGTCCATTTGTTATAATTCCAGTATGGCTGAAACGTATGTAAAGAGATTTGAAAGTGAATGTAAACTCTAGGGATAAGAGAGTCAAGATTGATACCCTTGGCTGTAAGCTGAATCAGGCTGAAACCGAGCTTTTAGCAGAACAGTTTCTTCAGGCAGGATACAGGCTGACTTCATCGGTTGATAAGGCGGATATCTATGTACTGAATACCTGTACCGTAACCCATATCGCAGACCGTAAATCACGCCACCTGCTGCGGCTGGCTCATCGTCGCAATCCTGAAGCCGTCATAGTTGCTACCGGCTGCTATGCCCAGCGTACCCGTCAGGAACTGGCTGATATTGATGGCGTTAATATGGTGTTGGGTAATGATGAAAAAATGAACATACTGCAATTGCTGGAAGCGGAAGGTTGCTTAAGTGTATCGGATTGCAATAGGGGAGATTTGCAAATAGAACACAAGAATAGTATGAGAAACCGGGCTTTTGTTAAAGCCCAGGACGGCTGTAATAACTTCTGTACTTATTGCATTGTGCCACTGGTGCGGGGGCGGGAAGAAAGCCTGCCAGCGGAACACGTCATAGCCCGGGTTAGAGACAGGATACTTCATGGCTATAAAGAGGTGGTGCTTACAGGAACTGAGATTGGCTCTTATCGGTATAATGGGATTGCACTGAAAGGGCTGGTTGAAAAGATATTGAATGAGACAGATATTGCACGCTTGAGGTTATCATCACTCCAGCCCCACCATATCACCCCGCAGTTGATGGAGCTGTGGCGTAATCAGCGGTTGTGCCCCCATCTGCACCTCTCCCTTCAGAGCGGCAGCGATAGCGTTCTCGGGCGAATGGAACGCCGTTATTCAACGAAAGAATACAATGCGGCGGTATCCCTGATACGCTTCATTGTGCCGGAAGCAGCCATCACCACCGATATTATCGTCGGTTTCCCCGGCGAAAGCGAAGAAGAGTTTGAAGAAAGCTATAGCTTCTGCAAAGGGGTGGATTTTTCCCGTATCCACGTCCTCCCCTTTTCCCCCCGTTCCGGTACACAGGCGGCTGAAATGAAGGGGCAGGTAAAAGCCGGTATAAAAAGAGAGCGCAGCCGGAAAATGCTGGCTCTGGCCGAAGAAAGCGCCCGCAAATTCAGAAAGCGGTTTCTGGGCAGGACGATGCCCGTACTGTGGGAGCAAAAGAGCAACGGCGTCTGGTCAGGGCTTACCGGTAACTACATAAGGGTATATACTAGAAGTAATGAGGATTTAGCCAACAAGATAACCGAAGTAAAATTGGAGAAGTTATATAAAGATGGGGTGATTGGGGGGTGAATTACATCGGTGAATCATATTTTATAAACCACATCTGGAATGATGGAGTATAACTAAATATTAACAGTTACCGCCCCGGGAAGAAATGTTATTAGTAACGGGGCGGTAATACCTTTCATTTATTAGGGGAGTAGGATGACTATTCAAATATTGGACCAGCCCAGTATGTCCACCATCCATACCATTCATAAAAAAAGTAATCTTCAGATACGATATCAAGTGGCCAGCTAGCCTGTTTCTCATAGGAGCCGTCTCCATCGGTATCAACCCAGGCTTTTACCGAAACGGGTCCGTAAATTAGAGGCGGCACTCCCGGCAGGGTTGCAAATACCTCAAATGCTCCGCAATTATTGGCTATCGCTTCTGTCAAAATAATGTCATTCTCGCAGATTGATATTATAACGATGTCTCCGGGATTGAAGGAAGAACCCTTGATGCGTATACGTTGCCCTGGGTAAGCCTCAACGGTGCCAAGGGCGCTCATCGGCCCGAAAAAGAAGTCGTCAAGTGGGTCCCAGGTGACGACTATCTGTCTAACCGGTCCCGCCGGTCCCGCCGCTCCCTGCTCGCCCTGTATACCCTGTTCACCTTGTATCCCCTGTTCGCCCTCAGGACCTGCCGGTCCCTGAGGGCCTTGAAGCCCAACAGGCCCCTGAAGTCCCGTCGCTCCCTGTTCACCCTCGGGACCTGCTACTCCCTCATGACCTGCCGGACCCTGTTCGCCCTGTATACCCTGTTCGCCTTGTTGCCCCTGTTCGCCCCGACCCTGTTCACCCTGAGGTCCCGTCGCTCCCTGTTCGCCCTCAGGACCGGTACAACCAGTTACTGTAACTAGCACAAGGGTAAGAAATATGAGTATAATACATATCTTACCTATAATTTTCATTTATACCTCCTTTATGCGAAAGAGTGTATAGGATTATATGACGAGGTTAAATTGAAGTCAATAAATGGATGCCTGATCGGATATGTTGTTTTTATGAAAGTTGATAAAATTCACTTGGTAGCGAAATCGTGAGCTTGATGGAATGGCGCGCCTAGGGGGATTCGAATCCACGACACCCGGTTCCGAAGTCTGTTTGCCAATGTCCCTGACTGTGTTATTGAAGCTAAATAGCGTTTACTCTGTTTATGTCTTACTGCTTGTTTTGAGTGCATCATTCCCTCTTGTCCCCTTTTAGTTCTATCAGTCCGTGACCAAAATGTGACCAATATTTGCGTTCACCTTGAAATTGGACTAAACGATGAATTGTTTCCTTAGGCATAAAGAAATGGGAGCAGAACTTTTTATTGCCCCCATTTGGTAATAAGCTACTAACCTACTATTTTCTTCTTAATGCTATTGCCAGGACACCCGGACCCCCATGCACTCCCAGCACAGGTCCCAACCTGGCTATTCCGACCTGCTTTAGGGAAATTATCGAACTAATACGCTCGGCCAGAGACTTAGCTTCATCAGGTGTGGTGCTATGAATAACTGCCAAATCCTCTATATCGGCAGTATCTTTTACAAAGTCAAACAGTCTCTCTATACCCTTGGAACGGCTGTGGACTTGGCCTACCGGCACAAATTCACCATCTTTGATTGTTAGCAGCGGTCTTATGTTTAATACTGAGCCCAACAGTGACTTTCGCATCCCTCCATATTCCTTGCGCCATCGGTAGTAAGTCTGCTCTGTTACCCCTATCTTCCTGCTGGCTTCGCTAATATTGCTTCCCTTAGCTTATTGATGATCTGTTCCGGTGTGTACCCTTTCTTGGCCATTTATTCCCCCTTTTTAAAGCCCTGGTCTAACATTAAGACTGGACTACTTTTTTGGGGACTAAAGAACCCCTGTTGAAGTACCTCCGCTTGATATATAGGGCTACGCCCACTAGGCTGATAAGGACGGGTACTTCAACCAGTGGTCCGATGACGACGGCAAAGGCCTGACCCGAAGTGATACCGAAAACAGCCACCGCCACGGCAATAGCCAGCTCAAAGTTATTGCTGGCAGCGGTGAAAGAGATGGAGGTCGTCTGTGCATAGCTGGCCTTTATCTTCTTGCCCAAGAAAAAGGATAGGAGGAACATCACCACGAAATAGATGAGCAGCGGCACGGCGATGAGGAGCACGTCTAGGGGCACCGCAATTATTGTCTGGCCTTGGAGAGAGAACATAATAACGATAGTAAAGAGCAGGGCCACCAGTGTTATTGGACTTATCCTAGGAATAAACTTGCTGTCGTACCACTGACGACCTTTGGTTCGTATGAGAATAAAGCGGGTAAGCATACCACTAAAAAATGGAATGCCTAGGTAAATGAGAACGCTCTGAGCTATTTGACCGATGGTTATATCCACCGCTGCCCCTTCCAATCCGAACCAGCCAGGCATTACTGTTATAAAGAGATAAGCATAGAAGGAGAAGAACAGTATCTGGAACACGGAGTTGAAAGCTACTAGACCGGCGCAGTATTCACAATCTCCCTCGGCTAGGTCGTTCCAGACAATAACCATGGCGATACAGCGGGCGAGGCCGATGAGGATGAGGCCGACCATGTATTCAGGGTGACCGCCCAGGAAAGTGATGGCCAGGAAAAACATCAGCAGTGGGCCGACGAACCAGTTAAGTAATAAGGAGAGAACTAGCACTCGCCAGTTACGAAAAACGCTACCTAGTTCTTCGTATTTTACCTTAGCCAGCGGCGGGTACATCATTAGGATAAGGCCTATGGCGATGGGGATAGAGGTAGTACCAACTTGAAGCCCGGTGATGAAGTCGGCCACTTGGGGCAGCAGGTAGCCTAGGCCGACTCCGAGGGCCATGGCTAAAAATATCCATGCCGTTAGATAACGGTTCACAAAGGAAAGGCGGCGTATGCCTAGCGGCTCGAGATCAGCCACTATTTTCCTTTACCGATGGTTTTTCCACTTGGCATAGTGGTAAATCCTTTATAATGGATTCGCCAGTCAGGACGAAAAGGGCTAACCTGGGATCTGTCAGTTTATAGTATATATTCTTAGCTTCCTGTCTTGAGGTTACGATATTACATTTCCTCAAGGCTTTCAGGTGGTGAGAAATAGACGACTGCTCCCACCCCAAGGAGTCGGTAATTTCGCAAACACACTTCTCCCCGGAGGTCAGCAATTTTAGAATCCGCAACCGGGTAGGCTCCCCAATGCACTTCAGAAACCTTGACTGTTCATCTTCAATAGTCATATGAATTTCCCTTCATATTTAATAACACAAAAAAACTTCTCGTGTCAAATCGTATCAAAGGTGACTTAATCAAACGGTGGAATCAAGGGGGGAGTACGTTCCCATACAGGTATAGCTATTCTCCTAGTTCTGGCTTCAGATTCAATATAAACACTCCGCTATTAGCTTAAAAAAGGGACGATCGTTACCTGAAAACCTATTGTGATCTGCCCCCAAAAAAGTAGTCCAGTCTTAATGTTAGACCAGGGCTTTAAAAAGGGGGAATAAATGGCCAAGAAAGGGTACACACCGGAACAGATCATCAATAAGCTAAGGGAAGCGGAGATTCACTTAAGCCAGGGAAGCAATATTAGCGAAGCCAGCAGGAAGATAGGGGTAACAGAGCAGACTTACTACCGATGGCGCAAGGAATATGGAGGGATGATGGCATAGCTGATAAAAACACTAAGCACGAAGTTGTTAAGCACAGTCAAGACGAATGGAAGCGAGGCGATGTTCGCACAAACTCAATTGAGAATATATGGAGCTTGTTAAAGCGGTCAATTATGGGTTCGTATCACAAGATTAGCATTAAGCACTTAGACGCTTATCTTGATGAATTGGAGTGGCGGTTTAATAATCGGGAAAATCCGTATCTATTTAGGGACACGCTGAAAAAACTCATTAATTCTGAGAACCTCCCTTATGAGAAGCTTATTTCAAATCACTTAACATAGATTTATGCCATTTTCCCCAATCTTGGACATTAAGGCCACTAGGTAATGCTGGCTTCTTTCTATCGCCAAGCCCGATTGCTATCAATATTTCTAACGGCTCATTTAGGCAGTCAGGTGATTCCGATGAAATTGTTAAGTCTATTTTCCACCATCCAGGACCATAATCTTGCTTTTGTGTATTCTGGATTGCTAATCGCCATTTGCCTGGATTCCCCTTTTGGTTTAAATAAGCTAGGTTTAAATATCTCTCTACGCAATCCCCGGGAATATCTTGCTTATATTGGCTTGTTTCATCCCATTGTAATTTTGAGGCAGTAAACGCCTGTGGGCGAAAATCACCATTCCCAGAAACCGCACTAATACAAGTAACAGTGCCTATACAACTGGGTAGAAATCCTCCACGATTTGTTATACCTATCTTTGCATATCCTACTTGATTTCTGAAATTATCCTCTGACATATCAAAATAACAACCATCCAAGGGAAATGGAAGTAACTTAATAGTCAATTTAGCCTTTTTCTCTTCATAACTATCTATCCTGAATTGTAGACGTAATCCCGCCACCAAGAATAGAATCATTAACAATAAAGCAGGATAAGCCACTATTAAAGGCCAACGCGGTGATGGTTCTGGCAGAGGTGAGGGAGCAATCCATCCAGCTACACTTGCACCTATTAAACCTAGCAAAATCAAAAAAGTGACCAGCACCTCTATTACACCCATAACTTCCTCCGATTTGCGGATTGGGTGTATTGCCAGCCAACAAAACTTGCAAAATATGGACTTAAACTTACAGAAACCCATACCCCTATTCTACCACTTCCCAAAAAGTCTTGGCATCCCCTTACAAACCCTTTGTCAAGTATATAATTACCAATTAAACAATATGACTATTTGTGACCTGTGTAAACCGTCAGCGATAATGGGACACAAATAGGGCCACTAAAACCGTACACTCTAGACATGTAGCACAAGCTCCTAAGGGGTAGTAAACTGACTAAACATTGAAAGGAGCTAGTCGTGTCCCAGGAAAACAAAGATAAGGCTGATGCTGCCGAGGCCATAACCTAGCAAACTCGAGGCTTTATGTAGCATGAGGGTAGCTGCCAGGTTGAAATATACGCCGGAGGAGAAAGTCCGCATCGTGCTGGAAGGGTTCAGCCGCGAGGCGGAATTGAAGAACCTCTGTGCGCCGGGAAGGCATCAAACCGGGAGCCTACAGCAGGGGCAAATTAATATATTTTTGCCTTTTGTGTTTAAATGAAGTATAATAATTTCCAGAGGAATCAACTAACCTGGAGGCAAGAATATGGGCAAGTCTTTATGGGTGTCTCTGATTATGGCACTGGTAATCTCGGTGATAATGATTGCTTCTTGTGGCGGTGAGTCGCCACCGACTACTTCTACGCCACCTACTTCTACGCCACCTACTTCTACGCCACCTACTTCTACGCCACCTACTTCTACGCCACCTACTTCTACGCCACCTACTTCTACGCC
>JBDRFC010000022.1:0-2072 GCA_043819155.1 Chloroflexota bacterium
TTCATTCGTGCCTATAGCAAACTCACCAACATGCCGTGCTCCGTCATCAGTATCAAGTGTCTTGATTAAAAACTGCTCATTCTTCTCCGCGCTTGCCCTGACCACCTTGCCATTTTTAAACCACAGCCGTACACCGGTAACTTCTCTATCGTTATAGATTGCCGGATAGGAAAAGTAAACATTGCCTTGCATGCTATCTTCCACCGGCCCGGTGAAAATCTCTCCATCCGGCATATTGTATTTGCCGTCGCAGTTGATGAACTTCCTACCTTCTATGCTGAAGGTCAAATCGGTCTCGGGCCCGGTAACATGGATACGTTTTTTACCCTTCAGCCAGTCCACTATTTTCTGCTGCCTGGCTGAAAAACGCTTCCAGTAATCTATAGGATCTTCCATATCAGGCATACAGGCTCTATAGACGAAATCTTCGTATTCTGTCAGGCCCATCTCGGCATCCTGGGCTAGGGCATTAGTCGGAAAAAGCGCTACCACCCAGCGCAGCTCTCCGCTGGCGGAGCGTTGCATGCTGGTCTTCACCAAATCCCGCCTCGAGCGGCTGTGCATCACTGTCTTGGCCGGGTCTACACTGGTTAACGCCCTGGTGTTCGCTATCCCACAAGCGACGATACGGGCGTCATAAGTCTCAACAATTAGCTTCTCAGGTGGCGGCACGTGTTGCAGCTGTTCCTCAGAAGCATATTTGTAATATATTTCTTCGGCGCCCGTCGGCTGTACCATCAGCAATGGATTGCCACCGGCTTGCAGCACCCTTGCATAGACCGCTTTCACCAATGGCTCTGACATTGTGCTGCCCTCAATGACCACTTTATCTCCCCTGCTCACCCCAACCGAGTAATTTACCAGCAGGTCAGCCAGTTTTTCAATTCTTATATCCATCATTTTTCCTCCTTACAACTTTATTATATCCGTTTTAGGTCTGTATAACATCACCATTAATATACCGCCCAGAGACAATATACTGCCTATTACCTCGGTTGCGGTTATTCCCTCTCCTAATATTATGTAACTTAGTATAATAGCGCCCACAGGCTCCCCCAGGATAGCTACCGATACGATAGTGGCCGGCATTAAACGCACCGCCTTGTTGAGAATTGAATGTCCTGCTAATTGTGGTATCAGCGCCAGCAATAAAAGCATAAAATATGTGTTCGCCGAATAACCGGTAAATGAATAGCCGGCAATCAACATAGCCGCCAGCAATATCAGAGCCGCACCGATATAGACTGCAGAAAGATACGGCAGTAGACTTATCTTCTCTCTCAGATGGCGGCCTATTATCAGATAAATGCCGACGGCAGCGGCGGCAAGAAGCGCTAACATATTTCCGAATATTGAATCCGTGCCTAAAGTAAAACCCCCGTAGTTTATGATAGCCACGCCACCCAGAGCAACAACCATCCCCAATACTGCCTTCCTGCCGAGCCTCTCCTTCCACAAGAAATATGATATTATCGCTACGAATACGGGATGAGATGTTGCAAGCACCACAGAGCTGGCAATGGAGGTGTATTCCAGTGAGGTTATCCATAACCCAAAATTGAGGGCTAACGATATTGCCGACATCAGAATCAGCAATATATTCCGCTTAAGCAACCCTTTCGGCAATCCTCTGGGCTTTGCTAGATAAAAGGGTGTAATTACAACGGCAGCCATCATCATTCGATAGGCAGCGACTACAAGTGGCGGGGCATCCGCCAAACGTATGAATACAGCGGCGAATGAAACCGAAACAATACCAAGAAACAAGACAAGATACAGCTTTACATTAGTCATAGGCTTTCTGCCTTAATTTTCAGGCTTATTATATTTAATACCTGTTACATAATGATATAATATATCAATACTTCTTCGGATAATACAATATCCGTCAAGCCGTTTGCTTGCGTTTTTCTTTTTTAATCGAATTGATGCCTGTAAATCGTCAGGATAAATGGGACACTTCTGGGATAAAAGTTAGTGGACACTTAGGGGCTTGCTCCTGCTTCCCCAGGGAAGTAAAGTATTGATGAAGGAAGGAGCAAGACCATGACTCAACAAGTAACCGACAAGTT
>JBDRFC010000023.1:0-7426 GCA_043819155.1 Chloroflexota bacterium
GTAAGATCCGTAATTTTTAGCGAATTTCTATCCATTTTAATCCATCCTTTACAGAGGATTTACCTGATACAGAAAGGCTTCTGTTTAAAAACTACTCTTGCAAGAGGTTATATGAAAATTAATCGCCAATGATGGTCAGGACATCACCACGAGCTACATTATCGCCATTATTAAAGTTTATAGCTTTAACTGTACCGTCAACCGGTGACGGCAGGTCTATCTCCATTTTCATTGCTTCCATAACGGCTATATTATCACCGGCCTTTACTTTGTCTCCTACCTTTACATTAAAACGAATTATAAGGCCTGGCATTGGCACCTTTAGCGGCGTTACTTCGTTTCCCTGCTTGGCTATGTTTTCCCCCATCGTTATCCCTTCTTTTTATCTTCTTTTATAACGGAATATTACCGTGTTTTTTTTGCGGGTTTGTGTCAACCTTGTTTTCCAATGTTTCAAGCGCCCGTATTATCCTTGGGCGGGTTTCTGCCGGGTCAATAACATCATCAATATAGCCCCGGGCAGCAGCGAAATAGGGATTGTTAAACTTATCTTCATATTCACTAACCAGCTGTTGCCTTGTTTCATCCGGCTTATCGGATGCGGCAATAGCCTTCCTTAAGATTATATTAACCGCTCCTTCCGCCCCCATAACTGCAATTTCAGCCGCAGGCCAGGCAAAGTTTATATCGCCACGCAGGTGTTTGGAGCTCATAACGATATAGGCGCCACCATAAGCCTTGCGTATTATAACTGTAACCTTTGGCACTGTTGCTTCGGCATAGGCATATATGAGCTTTGCGCCATGCCTTATTATACCACCGTGTTCCTGGGCAGAACCGGGCATAAAGCCAGGGACATCAACCAGACTGACCAGCGGGATATTGAAGGCATCGCAAAAGCGGACAAATCTGGCTGCCTTATCCGAAGCATCAATATCAATAACTCCGGCCATGAAAGACGGCTGCTGGGCAATAATGCCTACCGCCTTACTATCCATGTGCCCAAAACCGACAATCATATTCTGGGCGAATTCCTTATGTACCTCCATAAAGTCACCATAATCAACGATGCTGGTTATTAACCTTTTCATATCGTAAGGCTTCTTCGGTTCATCCGGAACTAATTTACGCAGGTTTTCATCGATTCGCTGCGGGTTATCTTTGGTTTTTATTGATTGAGGTTTTTCCTTCCAACTCTGCGGGAAAAAACCGAGTAACCGGCGTACTTCCCTGAAGCATTCCTCTTCATTGTCATTAATGAAATGAGCAACACCGCTCTTGCGGGCGTGGACTTCAGCCCCTCCCAGTTCCTGATGGCTCAGTTCTTCATGGGTAACTGCTTTTACCACATCCGGCCCGGTAATATACATCTGGCTGATGCCCTTAACCATGAAAATATAATCTGTTATTGCCGGGCAGTAAACGGCACCGCCGGCGCTGGGGCCGGCTATAACCGAAATTTGCGGCACCACACCCGAACACAGTGTATTATACAGAAGCATCTCGCCGACAGCATACAGGCTCCATACACCCTCCTGAATACGTGCCCCACCGGAATCAAATATGGCAATCACAGGGGCAAGATTTTCAAGAGCCATTTTCATAATCTGTTGCACCTTCTTGCCGACTACCTCGGATATTGAGCCGCCAAGAACGGTAAAATCCTGGGAAAAGACAAAAACAAGGCGGCTATCTATTTTGCCGCTGCCTGTAACTACGGCATCTCCCAGAAACTTTTTATCACCAAGCCCGAAATCAGTAGACCTGTGGGTAATAAAGGTCCCCAGCTCTTCAAAGCTACCCGGGTCAAGAAGAAGGTCAATCCTCTCCCTGGCGGTTAGCTTACCCAGGGCTTTCTGCTGTTCAATACGTTTTGCGCCGCCACCAGCCCGAGCTTGTTCTTTAAGGCTGGCTAATCTTTTCAGCTTTGCTTCTGCTGTATTTTGTTCTATTGTCATTCTTATCTCTATATCTTCTTTGGCTTTTGCATGGGATAAAACTGAGTTTGCGCGATGGGTTGATATCAACCACATAATAGCATAGAGCCTTGTACAGTGCAACCAACTTGAATACAGCAAATGAATAGACTATAATTTAGCTTCCTTTTAAGACATAACCTTTAATTGCTAACAATAGCTCGTCTGGAGGGGCTCATGCAATCCAATTTCAATAACCAAATAGAGAGTATTCTATTAAATTTCAACCAGGATAGGAGTAACCTTATCCCCATCCTTCAGCAAGTCCAGCATAAGTTTGGTTACCTTTCGGAAGAGGCTATGCAGGCAATCGCCGACTTTCTGCATCTATCCAACAGTACCGTTTATAGCGTCAGCACATTTTATACCCATTTCAAACTAACCCCCTCCGGCAGGAAGGTGGTTAGAGTATGCCAGGGAACAGCCTGTCACGTCCGCGGGGGAGCCCACCTGCTGCGTGGTATTGAAAGACGATTGGGCATCAAGCCCGGAGAGACCACCGCCGACAGAGAGTACAGCCTTGAAACAGTAGCCTGTGTCGGCGCCTGTGCACTGGCACCAGTGATGATAATCAACGATGAGGTCTATGGAAGAATGACCACCACCGACGCCGGTAAAGCCCTGGGTAATTGCCGTGCTAATAAAGAAGCAGAGATGGAATCTTGAAAGCTGAAAACAATTTTAACTCACCAGAGCAGGTTCTAAATGCGATTGATAAGCCACGAATAGTCGTTGGCACAGCTACCTGCGGCAGGGCAGCCGGCGCTATGAAAGTGCTTGGAACCATCAGGGATGAGCTTAAACGGCACAAGATAGACGCCGACATAACCGAGGTCGGTTGTATCGGCCTTTGTTTTGCCGAACCGCTCGTGGATATCATAAAACCCGGCAAGCCACGCATTACGTATGGTAGCTTAACACCACAGAAAGTCGCCGGATTGATAGAAGACTACCTCATAAATGACAATCCCCGCCCCGACCTGGCTCTGGGTACCATCGGAGAAGGTAACATAGAAGGCATCCCCAGGTTATTCGAACTACCGGTCTTCAAACCTCAGGTACGCATCACCCTGCGGCACTGCGGGCATATCGACCCGGAGAAGATTAATGATTATATATCGGTCGGCGGTTATAAGGCACTTGAAAAAGTACTAGCCGATATGACCCCTGAACAGGTTATTGACGAAATCAGAACATCGGGTTTGAGGGGGCGCGGTGGCGCTGGTTTTCCCACCGCCACCAAGTGGCAGTTCTGCCAGGATGCCCCGGGTGATCAGAAATATTTAATCTGCAACGCCGACGAAGGCGATCCCGGTGCCTTCATGGACCGCAGTATGATGGAGGGAGACCCCCATTCCGTGATTGAGGGTATGGCTATTGCCGCATACGCCATAGGTGCCACCGAGGGCTATATTTATATCAGGGCAGAATACCCACTGGCGGTAAAGCGGGTAAAACTCGCCATAAAGGAGGCTGAGGAAAGGGGCTTTCTAGGGAAGAATATATCGGTTTCCAATTTCAGCTTTAATCTACACGTTATGGAAGGGGCCGGTGCCTTCGTCTGCGGTGAAGAGACGGCACTTATGGCATCCATTGAAGGCAAGCTCGGTATGCCACGCCCCCGCCCTCCCTTTCCGGCTCAATCAGGCCTGTGGGAAAAACCGACCAATATAAATAATGCTAAAACCCTGGCTACAGTGCCTATTATCATCCAGCGTGGCGGTAAGTGGTACTCCCAGTTCGGTACCGAAAAGAGCAAAGGAACGAACATATTTGCCCTTACCGGCAAGATAACCCATATGGGACTGGTAGAGGTGCCGATGGGCACCACCCTGTATGATATCATCCATGATATAGGTGGTGGTGTTCCCAACGGCAAAAAGCTGAAGGCGGTACAAACAGGCGGTCCTTCCGGTGGCTGCATTCCGGCCAATATGGCTGATCTCCCGATTGATTACGAGTCACTGACCGGAGCAGGCTCAATAATGGGTTCCGGTGGTTTGGTTGTAATGGATGAGGATACCTGTATGGTAGATATCGCCCGCTATTTTCTCTCTTTCACATGTTCGGAATCCTGCGGTAAATGCGTCCCCTGCAGACTTGGAACCAAGCAGATGCTCTGTATCCTGGAAAACATCTGCAGCGGCAAGGGTAAAGAAGGTGACATTGAGCTTCTTGAAGATTTAGCCCAATCAATAAAGGCGAGTTCTCTATGCGGTCTCGGCCAGACGGCGCCCAATCCAGTGCTGACAACAATCCGCTACTTCAGAGATGAATATGAAGAGCATATTAGTAGGCGCCGATGCCGGGCAGCAACCTGTAAGGAGTTGGTAACTTACTCAATTATCAATGAAAAGTGCCCCGGTTGCGGTTTGTGCATCAGGGAATGCCCGGTTGGTGCCATAACCTTTGTTGGCAAGAAAAAGCCGGTTATCCTGGATGAAACGATATGTACCAAGTGCGGCGCCTGTTACAATATATGCCGCCTTGGCGCCGTGAAGATTAAATGGGAGAAGGAATGGTAAAGTTAACTATAAATGGCAGGCAGGTTACCGCTAAAAATGGCATGACGGTGCTCCAAGCCGCACAGGAAGCGGGCATATATATCCCCAACCTATGTGCCGACCCCGACCTTGAACCCCACGGCGGTTGTCGTCTTTGTATTGTTGAGGTGGAAGGTATGCGTGATATGCCCACCGCCTGTACTACAATCATCAGCGACGGTATGGCGGTAAATACTGAGATAGAAGCTGTTAAAAAAGCGCGGCGTATCGTTATGAACCTCCTTATAGCCGACCATCCCATGGACTGCCTGACCTGTGTCAAAAACCAGAGGTGTGAGCTACAGGAAGTGGCTGCCTACCTTGGTATTACCGAAAGACATCTGCCCGGGACTACCATCAAGCGTTCGGTTGATGATAGCAATCCCTTCTTCACCCTGGACCATAACTATTGTATTCTGTGCCAGCGGTGCACCCGCGCCTGCGATGAGGTAACCTCGGTCAATGCCATAGAGATAATAAACCGCGGTTATGATAGCAAGGTAAGCACCTTCGGCGATAAGCCACTTATGGAATCAATCTGTAAATCCTGCGGTGAGTGCGTCGTCCGCTGCCCAGTGGCAGCACTGGTGCCTAAAAATAATATAATACCGACCTCTGAGATAGAAACCACCTGCCCCTACTGCGGCGTCGGCTGTATGATGCACCTCGGCATCCGTGATGATAAAATCGTCTCCGTTGAGGGCAGCAGGAACAGTCAGGCAAATAACGGCCGGCTGTGCGTCAAGGGGCGTTACGGTATTGCCGACTTTGCCCACCATCCGCAGCGCCTGACAGAACCCCTTATAAGAAAAAACAACGTTCTTCAAGAAGCAAGCTGGGATGAAGCCCTGGATACTGTCGCCGAAAAGCTGGTTGGCTATCCGAGCGACCAGATAGCCGTAATCGCATCCGCCAAATGCACTAACGAGGAAAATTATATAGTCCAGAAGTTCACAAGGGCAGTGCTGGGCACAAACAACATTGACCACTGCGCCCGTCTATGTCATGCCCCCACAGTGGCCGGTCTGGCCACCACCTTTGGCAGCAGTGCTATGACAAACTCAAATAATGATATTGCAGATGCCGCTTGCATACTGTCTATCGGCAGCAACACTACGGAAACACACCCGGTTATCGGCTTTAATGTGAAAAAGGCGGTCCGCCGCGGCACAAAGCTAATTGTAGCCAATCCCCGTCAGATTGAGCTGGTGCACTTTGCTGATATCTGGCTGAGGCATAAACCAGGCAGTGATGTCGCCCTTCTGATGGCAATGATAAAGGTAATTCTTGATGAGGGATTACACGATTCTACTTTTATAAAGCAGCGCTGCGAAAACTTCGACGCCCTCAAACAGTCACTGGAGAAATTTGACCTTGCTTCTGCCGAAGAAATTACCGGTGTACCCCGAAACCAGATAATAGAAGCCGCCCGCATGTATGCCCAGAATAGCCCTGCGTCTATCCTCTACGCTATGGGTATTACCCAGCACAGCCACGGCACCGATAACGTTATGGCTGTTGCCAACCTGGCAATGCTCACCGGCAACATCGGCAAGCCAGGAAGCGGGGTTAACCCCTTACGGGGCCAGAACAATGTGCAGGGTGCCTGCGACCTCGGCGCTCTGCCCACTGTCTACACCGGCTATCAGGCGGTAAGCGATGCGGCGGTCAGGGAGAAATTTGAGACTGCCTGGGAATGCAGTCTGAATCCTTCCCCGGGGCTGACCCTCTCTGAGATGTTTGAGGCCGCTGATAAGGGGCAAATAAAGGCCATCTACCTTGTAGGCGAGAACCCGGTGCTGAGCGACCCCGACATTAACCATATCGAGGCATCGCTGAAAAAACTGGACTTCCTGGTAGTGCAGGATATGTTCCTCACTGAAACAGCTCAACTGGCTGACGTCGTCCTGCCCGCAACAAGCTTCGCCGAGCAGGATGGCACCTTCACCAATACCGAACGGCGGGTACAGCGGGTAAGGAAAGCAATAGAACCTATCGGTAACTCCAAGCCTGACTGGTGGATTGCCTGCCAGATTGCCCAGAGGATGGGCGGCAAGGGCTTTGAATTTGAGACTCCGTCCCAAATTATGGATGAGATTGCCCGCCTCACCCCCAGTTATGGAGGCATCGACTACAGTCGCCTGGAGGATGGTGGCCTGCAGTGGCCCTGCCCCACCAAGGAGCACCCGGGAACCCTTATTCTCCATACCCAGCAGTTCACCAGAGGGAAGGGGCGCTTTACACCGCTGGAATATAAACCACCTGCGGAACTTCCCGATGACGAGTATCCCTTAATCCTGACCACCAAGAGAAGCCTGTTCCATTACCATACCGGTACCATGACCCGAAAGGTAAAATGGCTCAATACAATCCTGGGAGAAGAACTGGTGGATATAAACCCCGGTGATGCCTCTGCTTTGGGCATTGCTGATGGCGATATGGTAAAGATCACCTCCCGCCGGGGCGAGGTAGTGGCTAAAGCTCAGGTCACAGAGGTCTCACCGGTAGGCGTGGTCTCAATGGACTTCCATTTCGGTGAAAGTCCGGCCAACAAACTCACCAATCCCGCCCTTGACCCCGTTGCCAAGATACCCGAACTCAAGGTCTGTGCGGTGAGGGTTGAGAGGAGTCGCTAAGCTAGATGTACAAGATATTATTGAGACAAGACCTGGTGCCCAATATCCACCTCTTCAAGATAGCGGCACCAGCGGTGGCTAATAAAGCCCAGGCTGGGCAGTTTGTTGTTATCAGGATTGACGAAAAGGGCGAGCGTATTCCACTGACGATTGCCGATTGGGACAGGAAAGAGGGTAGCGTTACCATCGTCTTCATGGAAGTGGGCGCAACCACCCAGCGGCTGGCCGCTCTGAAAGCTGGCGACTCTATCGCTAATTTTATCGGGCCACT
>JBDRFC010000024.1:0-2923 GCA_043819155.1 Chloroflexota bacterium
CGCCCTTATGATGCAGCTGGGCGCCGAGGGGGTATTTGTCGGCTCCGGTATATTCAAGTCTTCAGACCCCGAAAAGATGGCTAAAGCTATCGTCAAGGCGACCACGCATTACAAGGACCCGAAGATAATCGCCGAGGTAAGTAAAGGCCTGGGGGAGGCTATGCCCGGGCTGGATATAAAGCAGATACCAGAGCATGAACTGCTGGCACCGAGGGGATGGTAATATTGGAACCTGTTTATTGCAGGCCATTCCCTGATATACTTTGCCTTTTACCCACATTTTGCCCAAGCAAGGTACTAATATATGCACAGAGTTGAGGTCTACTTCAAAGAGCAGCTAACGGATGCCAGAGGGCAGGGGCTGGTGCGGGATATTCACGATCTGGGTATAACAAACGTCTCCGACGTCCGTATACTGGACGTCTACTGGCTAGATGCCGACTTGAAAGTGGAAGAACTAGAGCTTATCTGCCACAACCTGCTGGCTGACCCGGTAACCCAAGAATACAGCTTCAATTCATACAATCCCAATCAAAACGAAATAAATCTTTTCTCAATAGAAGTAGCCTACAATGCCGGTGTCGCCGACCCGGTCGAGGAAACGGCCATGAAAGCCGTGCTTGACCTTGGCATCAGAGGCGTCAGGGCGATTAAAACAGCAAAACGCTATCTTATAAAAGGAAATCTTAAAGAAGACCAGCTGGATTTAATCTGCAGCCGTTTGCTTGTTAACCCTATTATCCAACACATTGTTGATGAAGAGCCGGTAGCCTTCCCCGAAAGCCCTCAATACATCTATAAACTGGAACATATAAACCTGCTTGGAGCTGACGAAACCCGGCTTGCCGCAATCACTAGGCAGTTCGGTTTTTCCGGTGATGAATTAAAGGTGATTACAAAATATTTCACAGGGCTGGGGCGCAATCCCACCGACGCCGAAATGGAAACACTCGCCCAGACCTGGTCCGAACACTGCGTCCATAAGACCTTCAAAAGCAAAGTCAGTTTTAACGGCACTGTGATAGAAAACCTGATTAAGAACACGATCATGAAGGCAACCAGAGAGCTTGATAAGCCATGGTGTCTTTCTGTTTTCAAAGATAACGCCGGAGTAATTGATTTTGATGGTAAGTGGGCTCTGTGTTTCAAGGTGGAGACCCATAACCACCCATCGGCGATAGAGCCTTACGGCGGCGCTTCAACTGGCATCGGCGGCGTTGTGCGTGATGTACTGGGTACCGGGCTTGGTGCCAAGCCCATCTGCAATACAGATGTCTTCTGTTTCGGGCAGCCCGATTTATCCTATGATGACATACCGCCGGGGGTATTGCACCCGCGCCGAATGCTCAAGGGCGTCCGTGCCGGCGTCACCGATTACGGCAACCGCCTGGGCATACCGACACTCAATGGCGCCATACTCTTCGACGAACGCTATGTAGCCAACCCGCTTGTTTACTGTGGCACCGTGGGGCTGATGCCAAAAGAGCTCTCCCATATGGGAAAGCAGAAACCGGGCGACCTGGTTGTAGTAGCCGGCGGCAGGACGGGGCGTGATGGCATTCACGGCGTTACATTCGCCTCGGAGCAGTTAAGCAAAGACTCAACAGAACTGTCTTTCAGCTCGGTCCAAATCGGCAACCCTATCGTTGAAAAAAAGCTGATTGATACCCTGATTCAAGCCAGAGACCGCCGGCTTTTCCGCCGTATAACAGACTGTGGTGGCGGCGGGCTTTCATCTGCGGTTGGCGAGATGGCTGCTGAAACCGGCGTTCGTGTTTACCTTGACAGGGTGCCGTTAAAATACGCCGGGCTGTCTTACTCAGAGATATGGATATCCGAATCCCAGGAACGGATGCTGCTTGCGGTGCCTCCCGAGTGCGCTGATGAGCTTCTGACACTCTTTGCCGGCGAAGGCACCGAGGCAAGCATAATCGGCGAATTTACAGATGATAAAAAACTTAAGCTTTTCTATAAAAACAACCCTGTCTGCGACCTTGAAATGGAGTTTTTGCATGGTGGCCTGCCACAACTCGAGCTCCAGGCAGCCTGGCAGCAGCCGGCTTATAAAGAGCCGGACTTTAATCCCCCTGACCCTGCCGAAACGCTGCTTAAAATACTCGGCTCTTGGAACGTTTGCAGCAAGGAATGGGTGATACGCCAGTACGACCACGAGGTGCAGGGTGGCAGCGTCCTTAAGCCCCTCGTCGGTATAAAGAACGACGGTCCAGGTGATGCCGCCATCATCCGCCCGGTGCTTGATTCAAATATGGGTGTTATTATCTCCAATGGCATAAATCCAAAATACAGCGATATAGACCCCTACTGGATGGCAGCATCGGCTATCGATGAAGCCTTAAGGCAGATTATCGCCGTCGGCGGTAATCTCAAGCGGGTGGCGCTGCTGGACAATTTCTGCTGGGGAAATACCAGCCACCCACAGAAGCTAGGTGCTCTGGTACGCGCCTGCCAGGCATGTTACGACATGGCTGTTGTCTATGGTACTCCCTTCATATCCGGCAAAGACAGCCTTAATAACGAGTTTGAATTTGAGGATAAAAAAATATCCATCCCCGATACGCTGTTGATTTCGGCTATGGGCGTTATGCAGGATAGCAACAAGGCGGTATCAATGGATTTTAAAACCGCCGGCAACCTTATATATATCACAGGCATAACATACAACGAACTGGGCGGTTCGGAATATTATAAAAGCCTGGGTTTTACCGGCAACAGTGTGCCCAGGGTAAATCCCAAAAAAGCAAAGGAGCTTATGGATAACCTGAGTGTGGCTACGGGAAAAGGGCTGGTAAAAGCCTGCCATGATATAAGCGACGGCGGTCTCGGCGTTGCCATCTCCGAAATGGCTTTCGCCGGCGGGTTGGGAGCAACTATCAGGCTAAACGATGTACCACTGAACGAATCC
>JBDRFC010000025.1:0-3392 GCA_043819155.1 Chloroflexota bacterium
CCGATTGATGTTTTATCAGAGATTACATCAAGTAAAGGTGGAACAAAGGTAATGCTAGAAATGAAGATAACGGCAATAACCGATACAGGTATCAGCATATGAAAAGATTATATCATAGTTCAACCAAAAACGAACCTAACCGGTTAAGCAGGTGCTTGGCACTGATATGAATATAATTTAGAAACTCCTCCTCAGTTTCGGGGTCAACGGGATTTTTTCTATTGAGCAACACTTCTGAGAAGCCGATTATAGAGTTTAATGGAGTACGCAGTTCATGGCTCATTTTAGCCATAAAATCGGACTTCGTCTGATTTACCTGTTCCAGTGCGGCATTGGCTTCCTCCAGGCGTTTATTTGACTGCTGCAGGCTTTCCACAAGTTCCCGGTTTTCCACCAGCAACCGCTGCTCCCTGAGGGCGTTATTTATTATGTTCTCCAGTTCATTCATAGCCACCGGTTTAAGGATGTAAGCATAGGCCCCTTCATTAATGGCACCTACGGCTGTTTCAACGCTGGCATGCCCGGTTATCATAATTACCGCCGCCTCCGGATTAAGTTCTTTCACCATTTCCAGTATTTCCAGACCGCTGACGTCAGGCAGCTTTATATCAGTGATAACAACACTGAATGACTGCTTTCTGATTAAAACCCGTGCCTGCCGCCCGCTTGCAGCCGTAGCCACCCGGTAGCCCATATCTTCCAGCCCGGCGGATAGCGTCTTAAGTGTCATTATGTCATCATCGGTTACCAGTATGTTCGTAGATGAAGCCATGCCCTGCAAACTCCTTTACAAACTCTTTTTCAGGGATATTTCACCAACCAGCGCCAATATCTTTTCCACATTAAGCGGCTTGTAGATACAGGTATATGCCCCCCGGGATATTGCCCTACTTACCATTTCTTCCTCGGAATAACCGGTCATCATAATTACGGATACTTCAGAGTCTATTTCCTTAACCTGTTCAAATATCTCTACTCCATCAATATCCGGCAACCTGATATCCAGAAATATAATATTAAAGTGCTTCTCCTTAACCCTGGCCAGGGCTTCAGCGCCGCTTTCGGCGGTAACTACCCGATAGCCCCTACCATCCAGGATAACCTTCAGGGTTTCCCGGTCGGCGAAGTAATCATCCACCACCAGGATAAGTGTTTTATGCAGGGCAGACTCAATAATGCTGACTATATGCTCTATATCGAACGGCTTGCAGACGACGGCATAGGCGCCCTCCTCCAGGGCTTCCCTGACAAGGTCTTCGACGGAGTATGCGGTCATCATTATCACCGCCGCCCGGGGGTTAATTTTCTTTACCTCACGAAAGGTTTGCACCCCGTTAATACCGGGCATCTTTATATCCATGAAGATAAGGTCAAAAGACAATTGTCTGGCGGCTTCAATAGCCTGATAACCATTTTCCGCCAGTACAACGTTATGCCCTTCATCCTCCAGTATCCCGCCCAGGGTCAGCCGGCTGCTCCTAAGGTCATCTACAACCAGTATGTTTGTTTTCATAATCTCCCCCTTAGTCTAATAATCATTTAACAGGCAAGTAAACGGCAAAAGTAGCCCCCTTGCCTTCCTCGCTTTCTATTTTTATGTCTCCGCCATGTTTCTCAAGGATGCTTTTGCACACTGCCAGTCCCAAACCGATGCCTTTTGCTTTTGTGGTGAATAACGGGTCAAAAATCTTTTTCATAACCGATTGCGGAATGCCACCGCCGTTATCGGTAAAGCTAATCTCCAGGAACTCTCCGTTACTACAGGCCTGAACTTTCAAAAAGCCCCCTTCTGGCATTGCCTGCTGTGCATTAAAGATTATGTTGAGAAATACCTGCCGTATCTGGTCAGCATCTACCATCACCATTGGCAGGTTAGTATCTATATCCTTTAACAGCTCTATATTCTCCGAAAGCTGCGTATGACGGAGTGCATCCTCGATTACGCTATCCATGTGCGTCAGTGCGGTAGTCGGTTTAACAACGCGGGAAAAATCGAGCAGGTCGGTTATTACCTTGTTGGCGGCACTAACCTCCTCGTCCATGATATCGAGGAATTCCATCACCCTAGGTTCTCTAGCCGGCAGGTCTGTACTGGCTATCTTGCGGCGTATAAATAAAACGGCGTTTTTTATCGCCCCCAGTGGATTGCGCAGTTCATGCCCTACCCCGCTTGCCAGCTGCCCGATAGCCGCCAGCTTCTCAGAGCAAATAAGCCGCTCCTGTGCCTCCCTCAACTCTTCATTGGTGGCACGCAGCTCTTCTTCAGTAGCCTGCAGCTCTTCATTAACAGCACGCAGCTCCTCATTCTGGGCGTCTAGCTGTTCGTTCTTTTCCTGGAGTTTATTTTCGGCTAACTTGCGCTCGGTGATATCCCTCAAAATTGCCTGCATAACCGTCTTTTTGTTTATTTTCAGCAGGTTTACACGGACATCGACAAAAATAAGGGTTTTGTCCTTGCGATATACAGCAGCTTCTATCGTTTCACCTGTCTTGCCACCCAGAATATCCTTGAACAGCTTCAGGTACCTGGGAATATCCTTCAAACGGAGGGATCCCAGTTTAGCGAAGTGTCCACCGATAAAGTAATCCTTGGGGTAGCCCAGCATCCTTGTTGCTGCCGTATTGCACGATTTAATCACGCCTTTTGTATCAATGGTCAGTATGCCGTCCGGAGACAGCTCAACCATATCCCGATATAACGATTCAATCTCTGTCGTTTGCCCTTCTGTTTGCTTGCTGGCTTTAGTATTAGAAGAAGTAACACTATTTCTATCTTCCATATTCTTGGTAATCATTATTCCCTCCTTTTATATATTTTTGCCTTGGTATCAAGGCACTCCAACTTGCTGCACAGGTTTTCTGTCAGTGTCTCTGCTTCCCCCAGAATTAGGTAGCCGGGAATGGCAAGCGAGTGGCACAACAGGTCAAGTACCCGCTCCTGGAGTTGTTTCTGCATATAGATAAGGATATTGCAGCAGAATATACAGTCAGCGTTTTTCAAGAGTGGGCTACTATTCGAAAGCAGATTAAAGCAAGAAAACTCAACCATTCGCCTGACTCTATCTTCCGCCACATAACAACCGCCATCAAACTTGAAGTAACGGTTCAGTAAGTTACCAGATAAACCTTCTGTGTTTTTGTACCTTGCTGATTGCGCCCTGTTTATAACCTGCTGGCTGATATCGGTGGCATCTATGGATATATCAAACTCCTGTAAATCTTTCCCCAGTGACTCGATAAGCATTATTGCTATAGAATACGGCTCTTCCCCGAAAGCACAGGCGGCGCTCCAGAAGCTAATGTTTCGCTGCCCCCGCTTCTTTTTATCAGCTAGCAGATCTGGCAACACCAACTTTGCTAGTTGCTGAAACGTATTTGCATTTCTGAAAAAG
>JBDRFC010000026.1:0-6790 GCA_043819155.1 Chloroflexota bacterium
TCGGATTATTGACAGACGATATATCGTAGCCTATAATCCGATAGGCTGTGGTGGCTTCATTCCCTATTAATAATTATACATTCATAATAAATTGCGAGATACAGGAAACTTTTCCCGTAAGGAGGTCGATCTGATGTCGGCAAAGGCTTTTGTGCTTATAGAGACAGCAGTCGGTAAGACCAAAGAGGTAGTTTCAGTTCTGAAAAAAATGGAAGGTTTGAAGTCGGTTGATACTGTAACCGGCCCCTATGACATTATTTCCATTGTGGAAGCGGAAGACCTGAATAAAATCGGCGACCTGATTACCGGCAAGATTCATGCCATTGAAGGTATATCAAGGACGGTTACCTGCCTGACGGTGTAAGCTAAAACGGATATTACATTGTATCCGGTGCCGTCATCCCCATCAGGTGCAGGGTTTTGGCGAGAACAAGCTTAGCGGCAGCCACAAGCTTGAGGCGCGCTTTGCATAGTGGTTCATCATCGGAAACGACACGGCACTGCTTATAAAAGCTGTGAAAAGATGTCGCCAGATCCTGTGCATAGTAGGTGAGGTGGTGTGGTTCCAGGGTATTTGCTACCAGCTCAACTAGCTCCGGTAACATTAACATCTTTCGTATCAGGCTGAATTCCGGTTCGGTAGTAAGCAGGGAAGTATCTCCGTCACCAAAACTGATTTCCCTTTCTTTCGCCAGGCGGAGGATACTGGCAATACGGGCGTGAGCATACTGGATGTAATAGACAGGATTATCCTGAGACTCTTTTTTAGCCAGTTCCATATCAAAGTCCATCTGGCTATCGGCGGAACGAGCCAGGAAGAAGAAACGGCAGGCGTCGGTGCCCACTTCCTCTATAACCTCATGCAGGGTAATGATATCACCACTGCGTTTTGATATGCGTACAAGCTCATCGCCCCGCTTTAAAGTTACCATCTGGGAAATTATTACTTCAAGCCTTTCAGGGTCAATGCCCAGAGCGCTGACAACGGCTTTCATCCTGGAGACATGCCCCTGGTGGTCAGCCCCCCAGATATCAATCACCCGGTCGAATTGGCGCTCAACGAACTTGTTGTAGTGATAGGCAATATCGATAGCGAAGTAGGTTGCCGAGCCGTCACTGCGAACGACGACATTGTCTTTATCTTCGCCCAGAGCAGTGGAAACGAACCAGGTGGCAGACTCCTTATCGGCAAGGTGCCCATCCTGTTTCAGTATTGACATAACTTTTCCGTACTGCCCGTTATCATAAAGGCTTTTTTCACTGAACCAGACATCAAAGTTCACCCTCAGCAATTCAAGGTCCTGTTTTATCCGGCTTATCATTTTGGCCAGCCCTATATTCCCCATCTGTGATTCGGCTTCCGCTTGCGGAAGGTTCAGGAAGCTGTCCCCTTTCTCATCTTTAATCTCTTTAGCAAGTTCAATCATATAGTTGCCGAAATAGCCTTCTGCCGGCATTTCGGCGTCAATGCCCAGGGACTGCTGATAGCGGGCAAAAAGTGAACGGTTAAAGGCATTTATCTGGTTACCGGTGTCGTTTATGTAGTATTCCTTCTCAACGGCAAAGCCGGCAATATTCAGGATATTAGCAAGTGCGCTACCCAGAATGGCGCCGCGCCCATGCCCGACATGCAGCGGGCCGGTGGGATTAACGCTGACGAATTCTATCTGTACCCGTTTCCCTTCGCCAAGTTCAATGCTGCCGTAGGCATCACCGGCTGATAGGATGTTGCTTACCTGGCGTGTTAGCCAGTTATTACTGAACGTAAAGTTAATGAAACCTGGTGGCGCTACGGCGATGTCGGCAATCTCGGGGCTGCGGGTGATAAAGCTGGTTATGATGTTGGCTATAGCGAGCGGCTCAGGGCCGGCTGCCCGTGCCAGCTTAAGCGGGAAGCTGGTGGCATAATCACCATGCTCTGGCTTTTGGGGACGTTCCACTGAAATATCGGGCAGCGGGACATGCGGCAGTTTCCCCGATGTCTGGGCTTGAACCGCCGCCTGTTTCAGTGAATCGATTATCTTTTGTCTGATGGATAGTATTTCACTCAACGCTTGCTCTCTACATGGCTGGATATTAAAGCATTATAGCATAGTACTGCCAGCAGAGAATAATAAACAGCCATATAAGTTATAGCTTTATGACTATATCAGGTGCTAACTGGAGGGGCTATTTCTCTGTTAGCTCCTCGACCTCGGCTTTGCCAGCCGCCAGCTCTTTTTCCTGCTCTTTATCCGTTTTCATTAGTAGAGCCTGGAATTCGCCGACGTGGGTTTTCTCTTCTCTGGCTACTTCAAGCAGGACCTTTTTCAGGTTTTCGTTTCTGGTCAGGCTTGCCATCTGCTCGTAAAGGTTGATGGCATCCAGTTCGGCTATGACAGCCACCCTCATTATCTCCCTGTCCAGATCGTTTTTGTCTACTTTTTCAAGATTAATGGGTATTTGGGATAACATTTCCACCTCCTACCTATATTTTATAAAATTTTTGTACTAGCTCCATTCGCCATCTTCTTTGGGCCAGATGCGGGATAGCTCTTTTATAAGTAACCGGTGCTTGGAGCTTTTAAGCCCGGGATCATCCTTAAATAATATACTTGCTTCGTTACGTGCCAGTTCCAGCAGGGCAATATCAGAGATTTTTGCCATGCGCAGGTCGGGTATCCCACTCTGCCGCGTGCCGAAGAATTCTCCAGGACCCCGCATTTTTAAGTCTTCTTCGGCGAGCTGAAAACCGTCCTGAACCTTCTCTATTGTATCAAGTCTTTCCCTGGCTACCTCTGATGGATTTTCAGCCAGCAGTATGCAATAGCTTTGCTCCTTCCCCCTGCCCACCCGGCCGCGAAACTGGTGCAACTGCGATAGACCGAAGCGGTCGGCGCTTTCTATAAGCATCACGGTGGCGTTGGGTATATCTATGCCGACCTCTACCACCGGAGTTGACACAAGTATATCCAGCTGGTTTGAGCGGAAACGGCACATTATATCATCTTTTTCCTTTGCCGACATACGGCCGTGAAGAAGCCCCAGCCTGAGGGTCGGGAAAACTTCCCGTGACAGGTGCTCGAATTCGGCGGTAGCCGCTTTTGCCTGAACGGCCTCCGACTCCTCAATAAGAGGGCATATAATAAATGCCTGGTGGCCCTCGGCTATCTGGCGGCGCAAAAAGGCGTAGGCTTTCTCCCTCTGGACAGGCTTGAGCCACTTTGTCTTGATTTCCTGCCTTCCCGGTGGCAGCTGGTCAATGACAGACAGGTCTAGGTCTCCGTAAAGAGTCAGGGCCAGGGTTCTGGGTATGGGTGTCGCCGTCATTACAAGCATATGAGGGCTGAATCCCTTTTGCCGTAATGCGGAACGCTGGGTAACGCCGAAGCGGTGTTGTTCGTCAACAACAACAAGCCCAAGTTTGCTGAATCCCACATCCTTCTGGATTAGGGCATGGGTGCCGATAGCAATATCTATATCCCCGTTAAGGATGCGCTGCTGTAGCTCCTGTTTTCTGGCTCCTTTTATATCGCCGATAAGTAATGCTACGGTTATTGGTTTTGGCAGGAGCCTGGAATAGCTGTGCAGGTAGTCTTCTTTAGCCTCCAGTTTGCCGGCTCTGGATAGAAGGTAACATATACTGGTAAAGTGCTGCTCTGCCAGGATTTCTGTGGGTGCCATAAATGCACCCTGGCAATCATTAGCCACTGCCGTAAGCAGGGCAGCCACGGCGACTGCCGTTTTACCGCTGCCCACCTCTCCCTGAAGCAGGCGGGACATCGGCTTGGATTTCTCCAGGTCGGCAAGTAACTCTTTGATTACCCTTTCCTGGGCGTCGGTTAAAGTGAAGGGCAGGGATTTAAACCAGGTTTCCAGCACTGGCGTCCCGGTTGTGAAAGCAGTGGCAGATTGACTATCCTGCCATTTTTGTTTACGGTTTAGAACACCAAGCTGCAAGAGGAAAAGTTCGTCAAAAGCCAGCCGTACCCTCGCCCGCTTCTTCAGCTCTTCGTCTTCGGGGAAGTGAGCCTGATAGATAGCCCGTGGCAGCTCCAGGAGGTTGCACCGCTGTCTCAATTTTGCCGGCAGGAAGTCCTCCACCTCAGGAGACCAGCTATCAACGACTTCTTTCATAAGCTTTCTTACCTGGCGGGGGTATAGCCCTCTGGTGAGTGGGTAGAGGGGTACCAGGCGTCCTGTATGCGTTAGCTCTTTATCCTCCAGCAACTCCCACTCCGGGGATTGAAAGACGGGGCGATGCTTGAAGATACCGAGGCGGCCGCTGATGGCCACTCGCTTATTTGTGGATAGCTGTTTTGTAATATATGGATTATTAAACCATACCACCCTTACATTACCGGTCTCATCACCGATGATGGCTTCGGTACTGCGTCTGCCGCCGAGCCTGACCTCGCGCACCTGCCATACATTGGCGACAATGGTCTCCTCATTGCCTTCAGCCAGCTCGGATATTGTTCTCATCCGGCTGTAGTCCAGGTGTCGGTTGGGGAAAAAATAGAGCAGGTCGCGAATAGTGTGGACATTCAATTTGCCGAACCTGGTTGCCAGGTTAGAGCTGATTCCCTTTAAGGCTGTAATGGGCGAATCAATGGAAGAATCGGCTGTGGTTATTTTTTGCTTGGGGGATGAACGCCTTTTCTTTAATAATGGTTTGGCTTCTCTTTTTTCAGGAGTTATTTGATCAAACCCGGCTATAAAGCTGAGTATATTTTTAATCTGCTGTCTCCGCTGCTGTTTATCAAGCGAAGAATAGCTGATATCGGGTAGTTTTTTAAAAAGTTTAAGGAGGGCAGGGTCTGTTATTCTGCCCTCGTTTTGCGATGACCATTTAGCCAGAAATCTATCCAGGCCGCCGAATACCGCTGAATCTGAATAGCCTTTTTTATGTTCAAGCTCCAGAACCTTGCGTAACGGCGTAAAATCTATCTGCAAGAACCTGCCCCCAGTTGCCGTGTTATCGGTTAAAGGCATACGGAGTTTAGCTTCGGGCGGTGTAAAGACGGTAAGGAAATGCGTTTCTTCGGCTTCTCACCTTCTTTGATTTCCTGGCTAAGATTAACTACCCTTTCTCTTAAGGCAAGTACCAGAGTGCCCGGACCGCCGTGGACTCCCAAAGCTGGTCCCAGGCGGGATATATGGATAGGACTTTTATCAAAGATAGCACCGATGCGTTCTTTAAGTGTCTGTGCATCGTCTGGGGTGGTGCTATAAACAACAGCCGCATCCTGAATATTGACTGACTTTTTGAAGTTATCAACAAGGCGCTCTATACCTTTGGCGCGGGTACGGACGGCTCCGGTGGGGTGCAGTTCACCGTCACGCATAGTGAGGACTGCCTTGATAGGTAATATACTACCCAGCAAAGATTTAGCCCTACCCAGGCGCCCTCCTTGAAGTAAATACTTGAGGGTATCGAAAAAGCCCCAGAGATGTATCTGGGGGATAGACTGCCTTAATTGCTCTATTATATTGGGCAGACTTTCACCGGCTTTTGCCATCCGGGCAGCCAGGATAGTCAGTAATCCAAGTCCCATAGAAACAGAAAGCGAATCTACCACCGCAATGCGATTGCCTCCGCCGGCCATATCCTTGCCCTGCAAAGCCGAGTTATAGAGCCCGCTTAATTTGCTGGTAGCCTGGATGGAGACTATTTCATCGGCATCTTTGAGCAGCCTCTGATAAACATCTGCAAAATCGACCGGTGGCGGTTGAGAAGTGGAAGCGGGGATATTTTCGTTTACCATTTTGCGGTAGACTTCGTCCTGGCTGATATCAACTCCATCTCGATAGGTCTTATTGCCAAAAATAACACAGGCCGGTACCACTGTAATGTCAAGCTCCTGAATTAAGTCCGGCGGCAGGTCGGCAGTGCTATCGGTTACAATCTTAACTGTCAATTGTATCCACTTCCTTTTGTACTAGCTATTTTTCGGCCTCTAAAACGGTTATCGACAGGGCGCCCGGCCCGGCATATGCACCTAGCACCGGACTGATTGTTGAACGATATATGCTTTCTCTGGGAACGAATGAGCCGAGAATATCGGCTAGTTTGTCGGCATCATCCGGGGTGGTAGAATGCTCTATCGCCAGCTTCTCAATATTGGGGAAGCCGGCTACAAAATTACGCATATATTCCATACCGGCTGCTTTAGACCGCACTCTGGTCATGGGAGCCATCTCGCCGCCCTTCATGGTAAGTATCGGTTTTATTGACAGCATAGAACCAAGTAGCCCCTGAGCCTTGCCGATGCGTCCTCCCTTTGCAAGATACTTCAGAGTTTCAAAGTAGATGACAATATGTGAACGGGAGATGCTCTTGTTGACTAAATCCGTAACTTCTTTAAGGCTGGCGCCAGCCTGGGCTGCCTGGGCGGCGGCAATAACTATTAGCCCGAAGCCCATAGCCACTTTCTGCGAATCAATAACCTCGATGCGGCATTTATTACTTACCATACTCTTGGCATTGGTGGCTGACTGATATGTACCGCTAAGCTTATTGGATATCACAATGGTCAGGATTTCATCGGTTTCCTCAGCCAGCTTATCATAGACATCTACGAAGGCACTTGGCGCTGGCTGCGTGGTGGTGGGGAAGATGCTTTCATTGGCAAGCCGGCGGTAGAAATCATCTGTGCTGATTTCTACACGGTCGAGGAATGATTCGTGACCGAAAAAAACCGTCAGTGGTATCACGGTAATTCCCAGTTCCTGAGCCAAGTCGCTCGTTATATCGGAAGTGCTGTCGGTGACAATCTTAACTGCCATGGTAAAACCTCCTGTATAATGC
>JBDRFC010000027.1:0-6724 GCA_043819155.1 Chloroflexota bacterium
GCTAAACGATGTACCACTGAACGACTCCATAGACCGGGATGATTTTATCCTGTTCTCGGAATCCAATAGCCGCTTCCTAGTTGAAGTAGCACCGGGGGATAAGGAAGAGTTCGAAAAAACTATGAGCAAGTCCGCTTTTTCCCGCATTGGTGAGGTTAACTCTTCTGATATGCTGGATATTTACGGGCTTAAAGATAATAAGGTTTTAAGTGTTTCTATAAAAAAGTTAAAGGAAACCTGGCAGAAACCGCTGGACTGGTAGAGATTATGAGCAAAGTAAAAACGCTGATACTGAGAGCCCCGGGAACCAACTGTGACGAAGAAACCGCTTTTGCCTTCCAGCAGGCGGGGGCGGAAACAACACTGGTTCATATCGGGCAGCTTATTAACCGCGAGAAAAAGCTGGCAGACTACCAGATTATGGTCTTTCCCGGCGGCTTTACCTATGGAGACGACCTGGGGGCAGGCAGGGTATTGGCTAACGAAATAAGGCTGAAGCTGGGTACGGATATAGAACGTTTCATTGAAAATGGTTATCTTATTATGGGTATCTGCAATGGATTCCAAGTGCTGGTGAAGGCTGGCATCCTGCCGGGCTTGAATAGTCAGCAGGGGCTAACCCTTACCACCAACGATTCAGGCCGTTTTGAATGCCGCTGGGTATATCTCGGCGTCAACAGTAACAGCAAATGTATATTCACCAGGGGGATTGAGTGCCTTTATCTACCGGTAGCCCATGGCGAAGGTAAGATTGTAGCCGCAGCCGATACCCTGGAAAAACTGGACATAGCCCTCTATTATACGGACGAGAAGGGCAACCAGTCTGCTGGTTATCCATATAATCCAAACGGCTCCATGGAAAATATTGCCGGTATCTGTGATGGCACCGGGCGTATCTTCGCCCTCATGCCACACCCTGAACGCCATATAATCCCCAGCCAGCACCCCGGGTGGCTAATGGGGAAAGCGGGAAAGCAAGGGAACGGCCTCAAGGTATTCCAGAATGCCGTGGACTGGATTAAGAGGCTTTAAGAGGCTTTAAGCAGCAATAATAAACAGAGGAGGGGAGGTAGCATGCCTTACGAATATGAGATAAATGAGCTTGTCAAAGAAGACTCGTGGCGCATGTTCCGTATAATCGGTGAGTTTGTTAGCGGCTTCGATGCCCTGTCTGATATTGAGCCGGCGGTCAGTATATACGGCTCGGCGCGCCTCAAGCCGGAAGACGAATTATACAAAGTAACCGAAGATATTGCCCGAAAGCTGGGAAAGATGGGTTTTTCCATAATAACCGGTGGCGGGCCCGGCGTCATGGAGGCAGCCAACAAGGGTGCTGCCGAAGCCGGCGCCAAATCCATCGGGCTTAATATAAAACTACCCGAAGAGCAGGCTGTGAATATATACACGACTCGCTCAATAACCTTCAGCCACTTCTTTGTCCGCAAGGTTATGCTTGTAAAATATGCCAGTGCTTTCGTTATTATGCCCGGTGGACTGGGCACGCTTGATGAGCTAACCGAGGTTTTAACACTTATGCAAACATACAAGATAAAACCCTTCCCGATAGTCCTGTTTGATAATGATTACTGGAAGGGATTCCTGAACTGGCTGCGCAACAAAAGCCTGGCAAAAGGATATATCTCCGAACAGGATCTTAACCTGCTGCGCGTCTGCCAGAACCCTGACGAGGTAGCCGAAACCATACACCGCTGGTACCACAAACATGAGCTGGCCGGCAAGCAGGCTGTAACCAGATGAGTATAGCTGTTCTACCCACCTCTGGCATGCTATTTGCTGCGTATTATAGGGTATGATATACTGTAAAATTGATAATCATAAAAATTATCTAGAAAGGGGAGCAACTTGCCAGATACCGTTAATATAAAGGATCTTCTTGAGGCTGGAGCCCATTTCGGTCACCAGACCAGTCGCTGGCATCCTCGTATGAAAAAATATATCTTCACCAAGCGTAATGGTATTCATATTATTGATTTAGAACAGACGGCTGATATGCTTGAAAAAGCCTGTAATTTTATAAAAGAGACAGTAGCTGAAGGCGGCAAGGTACTCTTTGTCGGCACCAAAAAGCAGGCTCAGAGCATCGTTGAAGAAGAAGCAAAACGCTGTGGTATGTATTATATAAATCAACGCTGGATAGGTGGTGTACTGACAAACTTCACCACCATTCAAGGCCGCATAGACCACCTCGTCCGCCTGGAAGACCAGCAAGCCAGAGGCGATTTTGCCCGCCTGCCGAAAAAGGAAGCTATGAAGTTAAATAAAGAAATCGAGCGTTTGAATAGAAACCTGGGCGGTTTTAAAGAGATGACAAGCCTGCCGGATGTTATATTTATCATTGACCCAACAAAAGATGGTATCGCCCTCGCCGAAGCCCGGCGAGTTGCCATACCGGTGGTAGCCATAGTTGATACTAATTGTAATCCGGATGATATAGATTATCCCATTCCAGCCAATGACGATGCTATCAGGGCCATTAAGCTTATAACCGCCAGAATGGCTGATACCATTATTGAGAGCAGGATTGGCGAAATAGTAGTCCCGGCAGAAGCAACAGAAGAGGCAAATACGGCAGAAGTTAAGAAAGTTGCCGAAGCCACCGACACCACCTCACCCACTGAGCAGGTATCTGAAGAAAAGAACCAGGAGTAAGAATTGGAGATATCCATAGAAAGCATAAAAGAACTTCGAGGGCAGTGCGGCGCCGGAATTATGGAATGCCGCAACGCTTTAGTTAACGCCGAAGGAGATATAGCAAAAGCCCTGGAAGACCTGAAGGAGAAAGGCTGTATTAAAGCAGCCGAGAAAGCGAAGCGTGCTACCGAACAGGGGCTGGTTGAAGCCTATATACACATCGGTGGCCGTATCGGAGCGATGGTTGAGTTGAACTGCGAAACCGACTTCGTTGCCCGTACCGACGAGTTTAAGGAGCTGGCTCACAACCTGTCAATGCAGGTAGCCGCTATGTGCCCTCAGTTTATTTCGGAAGAAGATATCCCCCCTGAGCAAAAAGACTACTTCGAGGTTGAGGCAGCCTGCTTGCTGCAGCAAGCCTACATTAAAGACCCGACGATGGCTGTTCGGGATGTAATTATTGAAGCCATAGCCAAAGTAGGAGAAAATATAAAAGTCAGCCGATTCACCAGATTCGAACTAGGCGCAAGGTAGTACTAAAATGACCGCGGTAAAGTACAAGCGAGTACTATTGAAACTAAGCGGTGAGGCTTTTAAAGGCAGAACAGCCTATGGCATTGATGCTCCTACAGTAGCCAATGTAGCCGGGCTTATCAAACAGATGGTTGATATGGGGGTGGAGGTGGCTGTGGTTGTCGGCGCCGGCAATATCTGGCGCGGAGCTACCGCTGAAAAGGAGGGGATAGACCGGGTTACCGCCGATTATGCCGGGATGCTGGCGACAGTAATAAACGCCCTCTCCCTCCAGTCCTCCCTTGAAAAACTGGATGTTATTACCAGAACACAGTCAGCTATCGTTATCGAACAGGTAGCCGAACCATACCTCAGACGCCGGGCGGTACGCCACTTGGAAAAAAGTAGAGTCGTTATCCTCGCCGGCGGTACCGGAAATCCCTATATGTCCACCGATACTGCCGCCGCCCTGAGAGCCATCGAGGTCGAAGCCGATGTCCTGCTAATGGCAAAACACAATGTCGACGGCGTATACAGTGCCGACCCTCATAAAGACCCAAACGCCAAGAAATTTGACCACCTTACCTACCTCGAAGCTTTAAACAAGCGGCTTGAAGTAATGGACCCTACCGCCCTATCGCTCTGTATGGAAAATAAACTTCCGATAGTCGTCTTTGATCTTCAGGCAGAACGCGGTATTGAACGGGTTATAACAGGCGAACCCATCGGCACATTGATAACCAGCGAGTAGCAGAAAATGATTGAAGATATCCTGCTTAATAATGAAAAAAAGATGGAAGCTTCAGTTGAAGCGTTAAATCGAGAACTTGCCAGCATCCGCACAGGGCGGGCATCGCCGGCTTTAATAGAGCATATCAAGGTAGATTATTCCGGCACTTCTTTACCGCTGAAACACATCGCCGGTGTCTCCGTTTCCGGAGCAAGCCTACTGCTTATCCAACCCTGGGACCCTACAAGCAAATCGAGTATTGAAAAAGCTATCCTCAAATCTAACTTGGGATTAACGCCAAATACCGATGGCAACATTATCCGGTTAAAAATTCCACCGTTGACCGAAGAGAGGCGTCAGGAGTTAAGAAGACTTGTTAAACAGAGAGTTGAAGAGAGTAAAATAGCCATACGCAATATAAGACGCGAAGCCATCGACGGATTAAAGCAGATGGAAAAGGCTAAGGAAATATCGCAGGATGAAAATAAACGGGCTGCCGATAAAGTACAACTGCTTACCGACAGCTTTATAAACACCGCAGAGCAGGCCGGACAGAACAAAGAAGCAGAATTAATGGAGGTCTAGCCCGGTTTACGGGCTGGCAATGAAAGAGATCTCTCGGCTGCCCAACCACATAGCTTTCATTATGGATGGCAATGGCCGCTGGGCGGAAAAGCGCGGCCTCCCCCGACTTGAAGGGCACAGCGCCGGGCTGGAAACTACCCGTTCGGTCATTAAATACCTCGGTGAATACCACATAAAGTACGTAACCCTTTACAGCTTCTCCACAGAAAACTGGAACCGCCCCAGAAACGAGGTTAGCGGGCTGCTCAACATACTTGAAATATCATTAAAGAGAGAGGTAAAGGGGCTTCATAAAAGGGGTGTTAAGATTCGCCATCTGGGCCACCTTGAGAGGCTGCCGCAGCACCTGGGGCAGGCAATAGAAAACGCCGTCGAGCTAACTAAAGGCAATACCGAAATGACCTTAAGCCTCGCCTTTGACTATGGCGGGCGGCTTGAAATCCTGGATGCAGTGCGCGATATTCTATCTGATGGTATATCTCCACAGGATATAGACGAGAAACTATTCAACAGTTATCTCTACACGGCAGACCTGCCTGATGTTGACCTTGTAGTACGTACCGGCGGTGACCTGCGCATCAGCAATTTCCTGCTGTGGCAGTCAGCCTATAGTGAATATTACTTTACCAGCGTGCTCTGGCCGGATTTTAATAGAGAAGAATTAGAAAAAGCCCTCATAGCCTACAGTAAACGACAGAGGCGTTTTGGCGGATTATAGTAATGCTTAAAAAAAGGGTTGCTACTGCTGCTTGCCTGCTGCCCCTAGTGGTAGTTGTTGCCTGGTTCAACGAACCCATACCCTGGCTTGCTATATTCGCTGCCATCTGGGGAATAATGGCAGCCCTGGAGTTCTATAAAGCGGTTAATACCTCAGGGCAAAAGGTGCCGCCACTTACCGTCTTCGGCTTGCTGTGGACACTCTTTTTCATAATAAGCCCCCTGTTTGCTTATCCCTATCTCAACCTGCTGTTGCTAGCCTCAGCGTTAGTGCTACCTGCTATCTGGTTTTTAGTGCGTCGTTACAGAGAAGGTGCTTTTACAGGCTGGGCATGGACCATTATCGGTATTCTTTATATCGGCTGGATGCTCAGCCATTTTGTAGCACTAAGGGAGATGGACTCCGGCCGTGACTGGGTGCTCTTTGCCCTTTTCGTAACCTTCGCTTCGGATTCGGCAGCATATTTTATAGGCAGCGCCATCGGAAAACATCAACTCGCCCCCGGCATCAGCCCTAAAAAGACCTGGGAAGGGGCGGCAGGCGGTGTTTTAGGGGCTATCGGCATCGGTTTGCTGCTGGTTATGCTTCTAGATTTACCTATTACCTATATGCAGGCTATTCCTTTATCCATAGCCGTAAGTATCTTCGGGCAGCTCGGCGACCTACTTGAATCCCTCTTCAAACGCAGGGTTGGGGTAAAGGATTCGGGAAAAGCAATGCCGGGGCACGGCGGTTTCTTAGACCGAATGGACAGCGTCGTCTTCGCCGGCGCATTCGTATATTACTACGCAGCGGCACTGTGCAATGGCTGACTTTTCTCTTAAGCAAAACCCGTTCGGGTGCCGGCAGAAAAGCCCTGGTTAGACCTCTGCCAGCAGGACAGTGTAGTTCTTGCCGTAAACCTTGGCACACTTGGGGCAGGTGGTATAGAAAAAGTATAGCTTCTTTACTTCTTTGCCCTTTGATTTAATGAAATCATTCATTGCTTTTACCCATTTTGATGTACTGCTGTATGATCCCTCAAATACCTTGGTAAGAAAGGTGCCGGATAGCTTTACCATCTCGGCGTCCGGAACATCTTTGGTCACTGCAATATAGACATCGCTTTTCCACATTGATTTCTCGTCCGAAAGCAGCAGCGGTTCGGGGGAGAGGGCATCCGCTCTGGTGATTTTATCCATATTTTTGACCATCACGCTACCGAAGTTAATCGGAATATGCAGAATACTGCGCACGGAGTCTTTGAGAAACAGCTTATCCTTGAATGTTATTTCCTTTTCCTGCCAGGGCTCCGGATCAAACCTGGGGCAGCAACCCGTTTCTGCCGTCTCGTTCAGTTTCTCCATTATTACCTCCTTCTTTAACCAAGACCATTCTACATTATACCTGCCGTATGTCAATAGATACAAGGCTAGGGTTAGGTTCGTTTTTGGTTGACTGCTTCATTTATTAGTCCTATAATAACCCATAATGGGTTCAGTTAATATGAAGGTTGTAGCAGGGGTTATACTTGGTGGTTGGGTTGT
>JBDRFC010000028.1:0-4725 GCA_043819155.1 Chloroflexota bacterium
GGGACTGCGTCCCTCTATTCTAAAATCCCCCTGAGTTCCTCTTTGGAAAAGAGGGGAGACTTCTCCCTTTCAGAAAGGGAGAATGAGAGGGATTTAAATATAGAGGTAGATAAGAAATTCTAGCATTCCTTTTATTATATATTCCCACCCACCCACTCTTAAGGAAAGTTTTTAACCAAATCGCAAAGGGGTAAAAATGGCAGATACACAAAACGAAATGCCCAAAGCCTATGAGCCGGATAAAGTAGAGGAAAAGTGGTACAAGTTCTGGCTGGAGAAGGGCTACTTCAAATCCAAAATAGACCCTGAGAAGAAGCCCTTCGTAATTATAATGCCACCGCCGAACGTTACCGGTGAGCTGCATGTAGGGCATGCCCTGACGGCAACGCTGGAAGACATAATGATTCGTTGGCACAGGATGCTGGGAGAGCCTGCTTTATGGCTGCCCGGCGTTGACCACTCCGGCATTGCCGCCCAGGTGGTGGTGGAAAAACTTCTGGCAAAAGAGGGCACCAACCGCCATGAGCTGGGCAGGGAAAAGTTCCTGGAGAGGATGTGGCAGTGGGCAAACAGCTGTCGCGGGACTATCTTAAAACAGCACCAGCGGCTGGGAGTTTCCTGTGATTGGGACAGGGAGACCTTTACCCTTGACGAAGGTCCCAGCCGGGCGGTACGTACCGTCTTTGTTAATCTCTACAACAAAGGGCTTATCTATCGCGGAGAGCGGATTATAAACTGGTGCCCCCGCTGCGCCACCGCCCTATCAGACCTTGAGGTGGACCATCAGGAACTGGCCGGCAACCTGTACTATGTCCGCTATCAACTGGCTGACGATAATGATAAGTATATAACCGTTGCCACCACCCGCCCCGAGACGATACTCGGCGATACTGCCGTCGCCGTCAACCCGGACGATAAGCGTTTCAAGGCTTTGCTGGGTAAAAAAGTTATCCTGCCGGTGGTAAAACGTGTAATACCCATCGTGGCTGATGAAGCGGTTGACCCCCAGTTCGGCACCGGCGCCGTTAAAATCACCCCGGCACATGACCCGGTTGACTTTGAGGTTGCCAGAAGGCAGGGGCTGGAGGAGATAAACATATTAAATCCGGATGCAACTATGAATGAAAACGCCGGTCCTTATAATGGGCTTGACCGCTTTGAAGCACGCAAGGCGATACTGAAAGATTTAGAAGAAGAAGGTCTAGTGGTAAAGATTGAGCCTTATTCCCACTCCGTAGGGCACTGCCAGCGTTGCCGCACCGTAATCGAGCCGATAGCCAGCAAGCAATGGTTCGTAAGGATGGAGCCGCTGGCGAAACCGGCTATAGAAGCCGTTACCGGCGGCAGCATAAAGATTATACCGCAGAGATTTATAAAGGTTTATCTTAACTGGATGGAAAATATCCGGGATTGGTGCATCTCCCGCCAGTTATGGTGGGGGCACCGCATCCCGGTATGGTACTGTCGTAAATGCGGACAGTTAACGGTTAGTGTTGAGGATGCAACCGCCTGCCGTAGCTGTGGCACAACTGATATTGAACAGGACCCGGATATGCTGGATACCTGGTTCAGCTCGGCGCTGTGGCCTCATTCCACCCTGGGCTGGCCTGATGATACCGAAGATTTGCGTTACTTTTACCCGACTACAGTAATGGAGACCGGCTATGACATACTCTTCTTCTGGGTAGCCAGGATGATTATGATGGGCATTGAGGACACCGGTAACATCCCCTTCAGTGTCGTCTACCTGCACGGGCTGATACGTGATGAGAGGGGAGAAAAGATGAGCAAGTTGCGCGGCAACGTGCTCAACCCGATTGATACCCTTGAGAAATACGGCACGGATGCCCTGCGCTTTGCCGTATCCACCGGCACTTCGCCGGGTAACGATACAAAGCTATCCGCCACCAAGCTGGAGGCGGGGCGTAACTTTGCCAACAAGCTGTGGAATGCGACGCGTTTTGTCATCAGGAGCAAACAATCTTATAACGGAGACATGAATATTAAGCCGGATTCGTTGCTGCTGGAAGACCGCTGGATAATAAGCCGTTTAAACGATACCATAGCCGATGTTAACCGTCTGATGCAGGACTACCAGTTTGGTGAAGCGCAGCGCCAGATTCACGATTTCCTCTGGGGCGAGTTCTGTGACTGGTATATTGAGATAGCGAAGATTCGCCTTGGCGATGATTCAATCGGTTTATCGCCGGTACCGGTGCTGGTTCATGTTCTTGAAAAATCACTGCGCCTGCTCCACCCGTTTATGCCTTTTATTACCGAAGAACTGTGGCAGAATATAAATAAAAACCTACCCGATGATAAGCTATCGGTTGATTCTATAATGATAGCCGCTTACCCCGAAGCCGATAAAACTACCAGAGACAGAGAAGCGGAACGCATTATGGCAACTGTAATAGAGATAGTGCGCTCTATCCGCAATGTCCGTGCCCAGTATAATGTTGAAGCCAATAAATTAATAGATGCAAATATATATATTACCGAGCTAAAGACGGCAATCACCTTTTATGCTCAAGCCATTGGGAAATTAACAAAAGCCAATGTAGTAGTTTTTGATAAAAAAGAAGAACATAAGTCTAAAAACGCCCTTGCGCTTGTGTTAAGTGAAGCCGAAGTTGTAATCCCGATGGCAAGTATGTTTGACTTGGACGCCGAGCAGCAGAAACTTAAGAAGGAAATAGAGCAAGTGCAGGCTGATGCCAGCCGGCTTGAAAAGATGTTAAGTGACAAGGCTTTCCTGACAAAAGCGCCGCCGGCTGTTGTTAGGAAAGAGAAAGATAAGCTGTCAGCCAGGCGGGATAGCCTGAAAAGGTTGGAGGAGCGTCTGGTAAGCTTAAATTCTGGTTAAGTTAGCGACGGTAGGGGTAGAATATGAGGAAAGCGGCGGCAAAGATTGCATTTTGCACTACCATAAACCAGATATGGCCAAAGTCAACATAATCATACCAGAGAGTGAAGAGCGGTACCACTAAAAGCAGCCCAGCCCACAATATAGCGAACCTGACTCCGTTGATGTTTTGTAGCGGATTCAGGCCGGTTATAGCGAACCAGACCCCGGCGGCGATAAAAGCACCGCCGATTATCGCCAGGAAATATTCGGATGACCCCAGTGCCTCAAAGCCGGCAAGTTCGGTCAACCTTTCGGGGGCGACAAGCAGAATTATACCTTGAACTATATGTATTGCTCCGTAGATAATAAGGGCTACTTTTAGATTCAGGTTGCGCATTCAACTTACCTCCCGACGAATTAAGAGTTGCTTCTTTCCAAAAGTATCAATCGGTTAATTCTACATAGTGTAGCGAAAAGTGTCAATAGCCGGTGAAGAGTGCAGCTCTATTCTCTTTGGTTATAAAAATACATGTCCGGATGAAGAGCTGGCATTTCTTTTCAGCCATTCAAGTGCTTTTTTAGTATCGCTGCCAATCCTCGCCTTCTCGCAGTGCTTCAGGCGATACTTGAATAGCCAGTAGGTGAACTCTTTAAGCTCTGTCAGACTTATGGACCGGCTTCGGCAATAGCTCTTTTCCTGCCTGAAAAGTTTGAGCAGTTCCTGCCGGGTGGAGCCATATATACGATTATAAGCTTCATCGGTTATATCCTGTTCATTCTTCCTTCCCAGGGCAAACCTTTCCTTGCGTACCTCGTCCTCGACAGCCTGAAGCAGGGCTTCCTCGGCGGTGATGCCGTAGAAATAGTTAAGGTATTGCCGGTATCTCTGGTCGCCGATGAGCTTATTGATTTCACCTGCGGCAAGCTCTAACGGCGGCTTACCATGGAAGAGGAGGGCTACCTTTTCACCTTCAGGCAGCAGGTTATCCACCGCCCGGCAAAGCCGCTCTGCCAGCAGCAGCCAGTCAAAGGCTTCGCCGTCGATTAAGTATTTGTAATCCCGCCCATCCGCCGTTTCCTCATCCAAATCCCACCGCCCGATAGCCTCCAGCAGGGCGATATACCAGTGCTTGCTGTTGGCGATGTCTTCCCTAAGCTGCCTTATTACCTTATCTTCCGGTGAGGTGAGGTGGGTGGTTTGGGGCTTAATGTTCATTGGGGGTTTATTTCCCGCAGCATTTTTTGTATTTCTTGCCGCTGCCACAGGGGCAGGGGTCGTTTCTGCCCACCTTTTTACCGTCTGTTCCGGGTGTTTTTGCTCCCTCGCCTCCGGGGGCAATAGCGGCAGATGGCGCCGGGCGTGGTTGCGAGGCTCCTTTTTTAATACCCATACGGTATATTGTATGAACCACGTTATGCTGGATAGCCGTCATCAGCTCCTGGAACATCTCGTGGCTTTTGCGCTTGTAAGCTATCAATGGGTTCTGCTGGGCTACTGCCTGCAACCCTATCCCCTGGCGCATATAATCAATCGCCGTTAAATGTTCCACCCACAAGCTGTCAATAGTGCGCAGCATCACCAGCCGCTCTAGTATCCTCATTTTATCCGGCTCCATTTCCTCTTCCCTTTTATCATAGAGTGCGCCGGCATACTCTTTAAGTTTATCTTCCACCTGCTCCGGTTTCATCTTTGTTAGAGCCTGGGCGTTTATTTCCGGTGGTAGGGGGAAGATGGTGGATACATCGGATAGCAGGTTTTCCATAGCCTGTTTATTTTCATCATCTGAAAGATGGGTAGCCACGCTGTTTCTGATTTCATCACTGACCATAGACAGGATATTGGTTTTGAGGTCGGTGCCGCTTATAATCTTTAGGCG
>JBDRFC010000029.1:0-2077 GCA_043819155.1 Chloroflexota bacterium
TCCATCTTGTTTATAAAACAAATACGGGGAACACCGTACCTATCAGCTTGGCGCCATACCGTCTCTGATTGAGCCTCAACACCGGCTACGGCATCAAAAACGACAACCCCGCCATCAAGAACCCGCAGACTGCGTTCAACCTCGGCGGTAAAATCGACATGCCCCGGAGTATCAATTATATTGACACGGTGCTCCTTCCAGTGGCAAGTAGTTGCCGCTGCGGTTATGGTAATGCCGCGCTGTCTTTCCTGTTCCATCCAGTCCATTACCGTGGTGCCATCATGCACCTCGCCGATTTTATATGTTTTACCAGTGTAATACAGCACCCGCTCGGTAACGGTTGTCTTGCCGGCATCAATATGAGCAATAATACCTATATTGCGTATATGGTCTAGAGGAAAACTTCTGGTCATTTCAGTCCTTGACTCTTTTTCTATTACTTTTATATTACTAATTGGAAACCCCTTACCATCTATAATGAGCAAAGGCTCTGTTAGCCTCAGCCATTTTATGAGTATCTTCGCGTTTCTTGACGGCTGTCCCCTGCCCCTTTGAGGCATCTAAAAGCTCAGCCGCCAGCTTTTCTGACATGGACTTACCTGTTCTGGCTCTGGCAGCCTTGAGCAGCCATCTTATAGCCAGGGCTGTATCACGACCAGCCCGAACCTCCACCGGCACCTGATAGGTAGCACCACCGACCCGCCGTGGCTTGACCTCAAGCAAAGGGGTGGCATTGCGTACCGCCTGCTTCAAGACAGTCACCGGCTCCTTCTTTTCACGCTCTTCCATAATCTGCAACGCCTGATAGACAATCTTCTCGGCAGTTGTTTTTTTACCGCCCAGCATTACCTTATTGATAATCTTGGCTACAGTTTCGCTGCCGTGTACCGCATCAGGCAATATTATTCTTTTTTTAGCCGCTGCTCGCCTTGGCATCTTGCCTCCTGTATCTATTCTCTCCCAGCCGTAGCCTTAGCTCTTTTAGCGCCGTATTTACTGCGTCCCTGACGCCGATTGGCTACACCACTAGCATCCAGCGCCCCCCTTATGATATGGTAGCGGACGCCAGGTAAATCCGGTACCCGCCCACCGCGAATCAGGACTACAGAATGCTCCTGCAACTCATGCCCTTCTCCCGGGATATAGGCTGTTACTTCCATACCATTGCTCAACCGCACCCTGGCAATCTTGCGTAGTGCCGAGTTCGGTTTTTTAGGTGTTGTCGTTTTTACCTGAACGCAGACTCCGCGTTTCTGCGGTGCCCCTTTTTCACGAACCATTCTGTTTTTCAGGGCATTATAGTTAAAGCGCAACGCCGGTGTCTTTGATTTTCGGCTAACCGACTTACGCCCCTTGCGTACCAGTTGATTAACAGTGGGCAATTTCCCTCCTTTTATCAGCACACAACCCAAAGGATGAGCCTAGGCTCATCCTTTGTAAGCCACAAGGATTGAAAAAACAGTATTTGGATTTGCTTAATCAATCCTCTATAGTGAACTAACAAATCTCAAATGAAACCTTATCATACTTGTATAGTTGATGTCAATAAATTAAAGCTAGTTAAATAATAGTTTTATATTAGAGATCGCTTGACAAAATATAACCCTACGTGATATTGTTTCTCCAAGGAATTTGGATTTAAAGATGTCAGTTAATATTGAACCTCGCGGATTTCACAGCTACGTATATTATTACTTTACATTTTCCTGGCGGTATCAGCCGCATCCGGGAGGCTCTGACGCGTAAATTAGATTGAAATAACATTTACCAAATCAAAAAACCCTCCCGGGCGGGAGGGTTTTTTATTTATATAAAATCCGAACGTAATCGGGTACAGACATTATATAATAGGAGGGGAAAATGATTATTATGAAAAAGAATGCCACGGCGGAAGAGATAAAGAATGTGGTAGCGGAGGTAAATAAGCATGGGCTGAGGGCTGACGTCTCCAGAGGAGAATTCAGAACGGTAATCGGTCTTGTCGGTGATGAGAGCAAGATATCCTTTGCCCATCTGGCTGTTCTGCCCGGGGTAAAGGAAGCCAGGATGGTGGAGATACCCTATAAGCTCATCAGCC
>JBDRFC010000030.1:0-2315 GCA_043819155.1 Chloroflexota bacterium
ATAGTCAGTCTGCGCGGGGTAATCGAGAGCAATTCCTTCCAGAAGATTCTGGCGCGCTCCAGTCTGGCTCTGGCACTGGGGCAGGGCGCCGGTGGGGAGGCTATCTCCGGAGACCTGGCTAAGATGCCCCACCTGCTCATCGCCGGCGCCACCGGCAGCGGTAAGACTGTCTGCCTGAATGCCGTCATCTGCTGTCTGCTGATGTACAACACGCCTTTCGATACCAAACTTATTATGATTGACCCCAAGCGGGTTGAGTTGGCCCAGTTTAACAGCCTGCCCCAGCTGGCGACGCCGGTAATCGTCGATACCAAGAAAGCACTGAACACGATGCGCTGGCTCAACCAGGAGATGGATAAACGCTATCAGAAGCTGGCTGCCGCCGGTGTGCGCAATATAGACGGCTATAACAAAACCAGAGAGTGTACTGAAAAGCTGGCCAACCTGGTACTTATTATAGACGAGCTGGCTGATTTGATGATGGCTGGCTTCGATGAAGTGGAGCATATCCTGTGCCGTCTGGCGCAGCTTGCCCGGGCGGTCGGTATCCATCTGGTGGTAGCCACCCAGCGGCCCTCGGTGGATGTTGTAACCGGGCTAATCAAGGCTAACTTCCCCACCCGCATAAGCTTTGCCGTAACCTCGCAGGTGGATTCGCGAACCATTCTTGATATCGGCGGTGCCGAGAAACTACTGGGGCGGGGTGATATGCTCTATATGCCGACAGAAGCCGGCAAGCCAAAACGTTTGCAGGGGTGTTTTGTCTCCGACCCGGAGGTGGAGAGGCTGGTCTATTTCTGGAGCAGCCAAGAGCCGGAGGAAGCACCCGGCCAGTTGAGGATTGAGGAGCTGGTGCCACCGGTAACCACTGCTATGAAGGGCAGCTATCCGCTGGATCCACTGCTGGAATCTGCCAAGCAGCTGGCTGAGGAACATACAAATATATCTACCTCTTATCTGCAGCGCAAACTCCACATCGGTTACCCCCGCGCCGCCCGCCTGATGGAGCAGCTTGAGGAGGAACAGGGTAAGGTGATAGATGACGGCGGGGCGGAGGTTTAGTAAAGTTAGATTAATAGGTTAATTCACACGATTTAACCATCTATCGATGTCAATTCCAGATTGCTTAACGGCTGAGAGAAGTATATATCCCGATGCCTTAGGATCTTCTAATGCATCATGGTGTGTAAAATCATATTTAAATAATTTGCATAAATTGGCTAAGCCATATCCACTTTTAGCACATTCCTTCCATGTTCGGCGTGCTACACTGGCTGAATCTAACCACTTGCACTTAGGTTCTATTATTCCATACTTCTCAAAAGCTTGACGAATAGCAGCACGGTCAAAAAATGTATGACATACGGTAATTCGGTTATCTAAATATTTATGAAGTTGATCATTAACATCAGGGAGTCTAGGCGAATCTCTCACTATAACTTCATTGATTCCGTGGATAGATATATTAAATTTATCGAAATAGTCTTCAGGATTAACATAAGATTTCCACTCTTTAACAAGCAACCCATCTTTATAAAATGCGATTCCTATCTGGCAAATAGATGATATGTTGGAATTTGCTGTTTCAACATCAATTGCTACAAACTCCACATACATTCCCTTATTTATAATTTATATCTAACTTTTTCCTAACAGCTCATTGAAGAAACAAGTATCGGCACTAAAACAGCCACCGCCCCCAGGGAAACGACAACGGCGCTGAAGAGGTTGTATCTGGCTTCGTAACCCTTCTCAACGGAAGTATCATAATACTGGTCCATACCTTCTTCCTGGTACATCTTCATCAGCCCGCCCATCAGACTGGCTCTTCTTTCCTTGCCTTTTGACAGCATGCGCAGGACGAAGAAATTGATGGCTGTTATCACAACGATGAGAATAACCAGTATAATCACTGCGGTAACATTGGTGCCTACTGTCTCTACGCCGGGTCCGCTATAGTCACGCTCACGTACGGCTGCTGCAACACCGGAATTGATGGCCAGAAATAGCAGGTTGAGGAATATCGCCGTAATGACGATGATGGTATCGGTGCGGGCGCTTTGTTTTAACTCTGAAGACATCTGCTCATGCATGCGTTCTTTCATAGCACTTTCCTTTTTCATAATGACCTACCTCCGGTAAATTATTGGTTCTCATTCTATCATCCCTTATGGCTTTTTACTATTCCCCTTACCCCTCAACCTCTTGAGTATCGCATCGCGGTATATCTTTACAAGGTTCCTGCCGTGCTTGGGTATGCGCTCTTTCTTTTTCTCGAGGCGTTTCTGGCGGCGCTCCTGTCTGGTTTTCATATC
>JBDRFC010000031.1:0-24875 GCA_043819155.1 Chloroflexota bacterium
CCATAATGTGAAGGTATCTTTGCTGGTATTTTTTAAGGATTTCAAGCTGGCTGTCGAATAGTTGCACCACCTTCATAAGCAGGTCGTCAAAATCCAGGGCATTGTTCTGTCCCAGTAGCTGCTGGTATTTCTCATAGGTACTCCCTACGACCTCTTCAAAATGGCTGGCGCTGCGTTTCCTGAAAGCCTCCGGCGTGGTTATCTGGCTCTTGGCATTGCTGATAATCGAAAGGATAGCCGATGGGACATACTGCTTCGGGTCAAGCCCTATTTCTTTGAGGGCTCTTTTAATGAGGCTCAGCTGGTCTTCGCGATCATATATAACAAAACGTGGGTCAACGCCTATCGCCCGGCCATCCTGGCGCAGGATACGGGCACAGATGGCGTGAAAGGTGCCCAGGGTCATCTCCTTCACTGCGCTGATGACGAGCCTGTTCAGCCGCACTTCCATTTCACGGGCGGCTTTATTTGTGAAGGTAACAGCCATAATACAGCGCGGGCTAATACCGCAAACCTTTATCAGATAGGCAATACGGTGGGTAATCACCCGGGTCTTGCCGCTGCCGGGTCCGGCCAGAATTAGCAGCGGACCGCTGATAGCCTCAGCCGCTTCCCTTTGTGCCGGATTTAGAGTAGCCAGAATGTCCACTTACATTTTAATTATAACATTTTGATGGCTGAATGGTTATTTATATTTGCTTTTAATGGATGTGATACGTTAATTCTTCAACTTTTGCTTTTTTATCCTGCCAAGAATTGCAATTAAATACAAAGGGGTGTTATAATAACCATAAGATAAACCTTTAACGCTGGTCCCGAGAGGCTGGCAAGGGTAGCAGTGATGCATACGAGAATACCTCTTGCCAGCCGGGGCAGGAGGTAATTTTTATGGCTAAAAGTATAATAATGAACGCCGCCGATATCCGGCGGACTATTGCCCGTATTTCCCACGAAATCATCGAGCGCAACAAATCAACCGAGCACCTTATACTTGTAGGTATGCGCACCCGCGGTGTGCCACTGGCTAATCGCCTGGCGGCTAGTATAGAGGGCTTTGAAGGAACAAGGATACCGGTTGGTGCCCTTGATATCAGCCTCTATAGAGACGACTTATCATCATTAGAGCTTCAGCCCATAGTTAAAAGCACCGATATCCCGGTTAATATTGACAATAAGGCTATAGTGCTTGTCGACGATGTGTTATACACCGGAAGAAGCACCCGTGCCGCTATGGACGCACTTATTGACCTGGGGCGTCCTCATTCAATCCAGCTGGCGGTACTCATTGACCGCGGCCATCGTGAACTACCGATACGGGCGGATTATGTCGGTAAAAATATGCCCAGCTCCAAACATGAGGAAATCCAGGTCCGGCTTGAGGAAAACGACGGCATTGATGAGGTAGCCATCATTCCTTTGCCGTCTAAGGAGGATTAGCCATGAAAGCAATCCAACAGGAAAGTAGAATTAGCCCTGGAAATAAAACCGAAACAATCACGGTAGAATCATCATGGCAGCACAAACACGTACTTGACCTTGACGACTTCACCCCGGCTGAAATTGAACTTGTCTTCCAGACAACGGATGCCATGCACGAAATTCTATCACGACCGATTAAAAAAGTGCCGACTCTTCGCGGCAAAACCCTGGTTACACTGTTCTACGAACCCAGCACCCGCACCCGCTCCTCCTTTGACCTGGCCGCCAAAAATCTTAGTGCCGATGTTATAAATCTGGCTGCTTCTACCAGCAGCGTGATTAAAGGTGAATGCCTTATTGATACACTGGAAACACTGGAAGCGCTGGGTACCGATATTATTATTATGCGTCATCCCCTCTCGGGGGCGCCGTATGTTGCCGCCAGGCATGTTAAGGCACATATGGTCAATGCCGGCGATGGCTGGCACGCCCACCCCACCCAGGCGCTCCTTGACCTGTATACCATCCGCGGGCATAAAAGTAACTTCAAAGATTTAAAGGTAACCATAATAGGCGATATAAAACACAGCCGTGTAGCCCGCTCCAACATCTGGGGTTTGGCAAAGATGGGCGCCCGGGTAACGCTTTGCTGCCCCTTCACCCTGCTGCCAATGGGGCTGGATAAACCACAAGGGCAATTCCCAGAGGTTGAGATTGAACCTGATATAGATAAAGCCCTTACCGATACCGATGTAGTTATGACGCTCCGCCTGCAACTTGAAAGACAGCAGAGCGGGTTGCTGCCAAGCATCCGTGAATATACAAACCTGTACCAGCTCACCGAAGAGAGATTGGCTAAAGCTAAACCCGATGCCATAGTCCTCCACCCTGGCCCGGTAAACGAAGACATCGAAATCTCATCGGCGGTAGCTCACGGACCAATGTCCCTTATTAACCAGCAGGTAACCAACGGTGTTGCCGTGCGCATGGCACTGCTCTATCTCTTAGTCGGAGGTAGCCACTAATGATAAAGTCTATGCTTATCCGCAACGGTCATATTATTGACCCCGGCCAGAAACTGGACATGTTCGGTAACCTGCTTATTGCCGACGGTAGAATATCGTGGCTGGGAGGTAAAGATGATACCCCCCCTCCCTCTGGTTATGAAACCCTTGATGCTAACGGGTTAATCATCTGCCCCGGCTTTATAGACCTCCACTGCCACCTCAGGCAACCCGGCTTCGAAGAAAAGGAGACCATCGCCAGCGGCAGCCGGGCGGCGGCTAAAGGAGGCTTTACCACCATCTGCTGTATGCCCAATACAAATCCACCCCTCGACAGCCAGGCCATGATAGATTATGTAAAGGTTACGGCAAACAGCGAAGGCGCCATCCGCGTTCTTCCCATCGGCTGTATTTCCAAAGGCAGAAACGGCAAGGAACTAGCTGAAATGGGTGAGCTGGCTGAAGCCGGCGCGGTCGGCTTCAGCGATGACGGCGATCCGGTAAAAAGCTCCCGGCTGATGCGCCAGGCAATGGAATACAGCCTCGCTTTCGGGTTGCCGATTATCGAACACTGTGAAGATAAATTGCTTACCGAAGGCGGCCAGATGAATGAGGGTATTATCGCCACCAGACTGGGGCTTTGCGGCATACCGCCCGCCGCCGAGGAGAACATCATCGCCCGCGATATCGCTCTTGCTAAGCTTACCGGCGCCCGCCTGCATATCGCCCATGTTTCCACAGAAGGCTCCGTAGAGCTTATACGGGGGGCAAAAGAGAAGGGTATAAATATCACCGCCGAGGTAACCCCCCACCACCTTACCCTGACCGAAGAGAGGGTAATCGGCTACTATACAAATGCCAAGGTTAATCCTCCACTTAGGACAGAAAAAGATATAAAAGCCTTAATTCAAGGATTGAAGGAAGGTGTTATTGATGTTATCGCCACCGACCACGCCCCCCACACAGATAACGAGAAGCTTTGCGAGTTTGCCCTGGCTCCTTTTGGCATCAGCGGTTTTGAAACAGCTCTGGGCAGCCTTATGAGCCTGGTACATAACGGGCAGATTGATATTAAATTACTAATTTCCAAACTGACCGGTGAGCCGGCAAAGATTATCGGCAATAAGTTCGGCAGGCTGGGCACTCTTGCAATCGGAGAGGCGGCTGATATAACCATATTTGACCCCGATATGGAATGGATTGTAGATACCGGCAAGTTCGTCTCCAGAGGGAAGAACAATCCGCTTAACGGCGAAAGGCTAAAGGGTAAGATTATGGCTACTATCTACAATGAAAAGTTTGTCTATAAAGATAATTCTATTAAACTCGGGGTAAAAGCATGACCGAGAGGGCAATTTTAGTCCTTGAAGATGGATCAACCTATGAGGGTTTTTCTTTCGGCAGCCAGAACGATGCCTGCGGCGAGGTGGTTTTCAATACAAGCATGGCCGGCTACCAGGAGATGCTGACCGATCCATCTTATGCCGGACAGATTGTGATGCCCACCTACCCGCTAATCGGCAACTACGGCATAAACGAACAGGACTTTGAATCAAGTAAGATACAGGTCAGCGGCTTCGTCGTGCGGGAGGAGTGCCTTGAGCCCAGCCATTACCTCAATAAAAAAACAATCCACCAGTATCTTACTGAAAATAATATCCCCGGTATCTGTGGTATAGATACACGGGCTATAACCCGCAAACTGCGTTCCACCGGTGTGATGAGGGGCACAATCACCACCACAAAAACACCTCAGCAAGCACTCGGTGATGTAAAAGCCATGTCCGACTATAACAGTATAGACTTTGTCCAAAAGGTTTCTACCGATTCCAAATACGAATGGCAGGCAGATAAGGACAACTCTGATTTAGCTTACAACATAGTGGCGCTGGACTGCGGCTTAAAATATTCCATCCTCAGGATATTACACTCCCTGGGATGCCGGATAACCGTCGTGCCCTGCACCACGCCGGCTGAGGAAATCTTAAAGCTAAACCCGAATGGTATTCTTCTTTCCCCCGGACCCGGCAACCCGGAGATGCTTAATTACATCGTGGATACCGTTAGGACACTGGCGGGAAAAAAGCCGATTATGGGTATCTGTCTCGGTGTGCAGTTAATCGGTAGGGCTTTCGGTGCCGGCACGTTCAAGCTCAAGTTCGGGCATCGTGGCAGTAACCATCCGGTAAAAGATTTAAGCGATGGGCGAGTGTATATCACTGCACAGAACCACGGCTATGCCCTGGACCCGGATACGGTTAAGAACGGGCTAGAAGTTAGCCATATTAATCTGAACGACGGCACGGTGGAGGGCGTTCGCCACACTGAACTGCCCATATTCGCCATCCAGTATCATTCGGAAGCCTCCCCCGGCCCTCTTGATAACACATATTTATTCAAGAAGTTTCTGGAGACGGTTAAAAGTGAGAAATAAGAAGAAAATCCCCCTTAGTCCCCCTTTTGCAAAGGGGGAAACCAAACATAAAAGTACTTCTCCCTTTAATAAAGGGAGAATGAGAGGGATTTAAAGGGGTGAGATAGAAATAGATGATTAAAGATAAAAGGTTTGAAAAAATACGCGAAGATGTTTATCAAGAACTACTGAAGGCAAATCATCACTTTAAAATATTCTGGAGCATACGAACAGCTCCAGATGATATCGCTAAAGCGACAAGAGTACATCTAACTTTCTTTTTCTTTACGATGTGGGCAAATAGTGACCGTTTTTGCCTCGCTTTAAGTAATGTTCTTAAACATAACAAAAATACATATAACTTCTACAAATTATTCAATTATATAAGGAGTCATCCTACATTATCAGCTTTGATTTCCAAAGAAGAGATTGCCGAAATGGAAGAGACCATTAATTCACACGAAGACTTGATTGAAAGGTTACGAAAGGCTCGTGACAAATACATTGCTCATAAAGAAATAATTCCAGAGCATCTAAGGGAAGAAATTACATACAAATACGAGGAGGGGAAAGAATTACTGGTAGACCTTAATAATATTCTCCAAAAGCTTTCCCGCGCATATGATAGTAGTGGTTATTGGCACGATGATAATAACCTCCTTAGTGCTAGTCCTAGCCTTAATGTTGAATATGTATTAAGAAGCTTAACTGAGCACTACAATAGACCGCTAGAACAAAGAGGAGCTGTTAATATAAATGCCACAAAAACCTAAAAAAGTCTTGATTATCGGCTCGGGGCCTATCGTCATCGGGCAGGCGGCGGAGTTTGATTATGCCGGCACGCAGGCGTGCAAGGCGATGCGGGAGGAGGGGGTTACATCAGTGCTGGTAAACTCCAACCCGGCAACCATAATGACAGACGAAGGCATCGCCAATGTCGTCTATATTGAGCCGCTGACGGTGGATATGATAACCCGAATCATAGAGAAAGAGCGCCCTGACGGGCTGCTGCCGACCCTCGGCGGGCAGACGGGGCTTAATCTGGCGGTGGATTTAGCCGATGCCGGCGTGCTGGAAAAATATAACGTAAAGTCGCTGGGCACACCGATAGAAACGATACGGATGGCGGAAGACCGTGAGCTTTTCAAGCAGATGCTTATCAGAATCGGTGAGCCGGTACCGCCCAGCCAGACGGTAACCAACCTTGAAGAAGCCCGCAAGGTAGCCAGGGAGATAGGCTTACCCCTCATCATCCGCCCCGCCTATACGCTGGGTGGAACGGGGGGTGGTTTTGCCAACAACTGGGGTGAATTAGAAGCAGTGGTAACTACCGGTTTAGCTGCCAGTCCCATTCACCAGATACTCCTTGAAAGCTCACTGGTCGGCTGGAAAGAGATAGAGTACGAGGTTATGCGTGACGGCGCCAATACCTGCATAACCATCTGCAATATGGAAAACATAGACCCGATGGGCGTGCATACCGGAGACAGCATCGTCGTTGCCCCTAGCCAGACGCTAACCAACAAGGAATATCAGATGCTCCGGACAGCCAGCCTCAACATTATCCGGGAGTTGGGCGTAGAGGGTGGTTGCAACGTACAGTTTGCACTCGACCCGAACAGCGATAAGTATTACGTTATTGAGGTCAATCCACGCGTCAGCCGCAGTTCTGCGCTAGCAAGCAAGGCTACCGGCTATCCTATCGCCCGTGTCGCCGCCAAGGTAGCCGTCGGCAAGAGGCTGGACGAAATCCCCAACGCCGTAACAGGCAAAACGATGGCTTCGTTTGAGCCGGCTCTGGACTATATTGTGGTAAAGATTCCCCGCTGGCCCTTTGATAAATTTGACTCCGCTGACCGCGTTATCGGCACCCAGATGAAAGCCACCGGCGAGGTGATGGCTATAGACCGCACCTTCGAAGCCGCTATGCAAAAGGCGGTTCGCTCGCTTGAATTCGGTAAGAAATCACTTCTCTGGGAAGATCCCAAATGGGTAGGCGAAGATATAGATAGCTATCCCCTCCACCCCAACGACCTCAGGCTATGGGCGCTGATGGCTGCCCTTAGAAGGGGCATAACTCCGCAGCAGATATTTGAAAGAACGAAGATTGACCTGTGGTTTCTGAATAAACTTACAAATATTATAGATATGGAAAAAAGACTGCTTGCAGAGCCGCTGACACCTGAGCTGCTGTGGCAGGCAAAACGTCTCGGCTTCTCCGACGAGCAGATTTCCACCCTGGCTGACAGACTGCCGGAACAGGTAAGGCAGATGAGGCATGACTGGAATATCCTCCCGGTATACAAAATGGTGGATACCTGTGCCGCCGAGTTCGATGCTGCCACCCCCTATTTCTACAGCACCTATGAGCAGGAGAACGAGGCAATACCCCAACAGGGGAACAAGGCGGTTGTCATTGGCAGCGGGCCTATCCGCATCGGCCAGGGGATTGAGTTTGATTACTGCAGCGTTCACTCAGCATGGGCGCTTCAGGCAGCCGGTTACCAGAGCATAATGATAAACTCCAACCCGGAGACAGTCTCCACCGATTTTGATACCAGCGACCGTCTCTATTTTGAAGCCCTGGATACTGAAAGTGTGCGCGATATCCTTGAGAATGAAGCCTGTGATAACAATAACTCCACCCCCTCCATCGTCCAGTTCGGCGGACAGACGGCAATAAATCTTGCCGAGCCTTTATCCCGCTCCGGTATGCTTCTTCTCGGTTCCAGTTTGGATACTATAGACCTCGCCGAGGACAGGAAACGCTTTGAGAACTTCCTCAGCCAGCAGGGTATCCCCCAGGCACCGGGGGCGGCGGTGAACACAGTGGATGAAGCCCTCGAGATAGCCAGGCATATCGGTTATCCGGTTCTGGTCAGGCCCAGCTATGTTCTCGGCGGCAGGGCTATGGAGATAGTCCATAATGATAGCGAGCTGGTTATATTTACGAAAGCGGCAGCAGCCCTTGATACCGGCCATCCGGTACTCGTTGATAAGTATTTAGAAGGCAAGGAGGTCGAGATTGACGCCGTCTGCGATGGCGAGACTGTTTTTATTCCCGGTATTATGGAGCATATCGAGCGTGCCGGTGTTCACAGCGGTGATTCTATGGCGGTCTATCCCGGAATCAACCTCACCGAGGCGGAGATTGAGACCATCGTAGGTTATTCGGTGCGCATCGGGCTGGCACTTAACATTAAGGGTCTGATGAATATCCAATTTGTCATCATGCCTGATATTGCCTTCGGTAGGTCAAAGGTATATGTCATTGAGGTCAACCCCCGTGCCAGCCGCACCATTCCCTTTATTTCCAAAGTAACCGGCGTTCCTATGATTGATATTGCCACCAGGGCTATGCTCGGCACCAGCCTTAAAGAACAGGGTTACAGCAGCGAGCTTTTCCCCCCAAGGAAGCTTATAGCTATCAAAGCACCTGTTTTTTCTATGTCCAAATTGCTTGGCGTCGATACCCATCTTGGCCCGGAAATGAAGTCCACCGGTGAGGTTATGGGCATTGACTTCACCTTCAATACCGCCCTGTCGAAAGCGCTGCTGGCTGCCGGCTTGATGCTGCCCGAAAAAGGAACTATCCTGTTCAGTATTGCCGACAGGGATAAGGCTGAGGCCCTGCCTGTAATCAAGAGATTTTTTGATGCCGGCTACAGGCTTTATGCTACCGAAGGCACTTCAGCCTTCCTTCGGGCTGCCGGTTTGCCTGTAAAAATGATAGGCAAGAAATTAAGCGAAGGGCATCCCAATGTGGTTGACATCATTAAGGATGGTACCGTAAACGGCGTCGTCAACACCGTTACCGGCGGCCGCATCCCGCTTAGAGACGGCTTCTATATACGGCGGGCGGCAGCCGAGAAACGCATCCCCTGTTTTACTTCCCTGGATACCGCCAGAGCCGCCGCCGAGGTACTCATTGACAGCCATCAGGCTTTCAGTGTGAAATCCCTGCCTGATTATAGAAGCGGGGAATCAGTATGAAGCAGGTTTTTGCCAAAATCATCAGCAATAAACAAATCCTAAAAGAGTTCAAACGCAGGCGAGATATTGTATGCCCCCAACCACCAGATATATTAGGTAGTTGGATTATCTGGCTAAAATGCTCGGAAATTACCCCAGAAGCTAAACCGGGGCAGTTTGTTATGGTGCGTAGCGGGAAAGACAACCTGCTGCGCCGCCCCTTCTGCATCCACCAGGTTGATGACAAAAAAAGCAGCCTAGCATTACTGTTTCAGGTGGTGGGTAGGGGAACGGACTGGCTATCAAAACGTCAGCCAGGAGATAGCATAGACATACTTGGGCCACTGGGCAATGGTTTTTCCATCTTGCCAGCCTCCCGTAACCTGTTACTAGTTGGAGGCGGTATCGGCATTGCTCCGCTTCCTTTCCTTGCCCAAAGAGCTATATCGGTTGGCTGTAAAGTGACCTTACTTCAGGGCGCCTCAGGAGAGTGGAGGTCTGAGAATGAAGAAAACCCATCTCAACTTTATCCTAAAAACTTTCTACCTGCTGAAATGAAATTTAGAACCATTACTACCGATAAACTTGGTTTAAATGATATGGTAACAGACCTTCTGCCCGAATATATAAACCGCGCAGACCAGATATTCGCCTGTGGCCCCAGCCCGATGTACCGCACTATGGCTAAAATGCCAGAATTGAAAGGCAAATCTGTGCAGGTTTCGCTTGAGGTGAGGATGGGCTGTGGCTTCGGTTTATGCTACGGCTGTACGATAAAAACAAAAACAGGCCTAAAGCAGATATGCAAGGATGGGCCTGTATTTGAGCTTGAGGAGATACTATGGGACGAGTTTGTGGATATATAACTTATAAATTAACTAATCCTCTGTTGAAAACTTCTTTGGTTCTTCATTATGCAATTCCTGTTTATATTCCTGCATCTCTTTCTTCACCTGTTTTTTTATAAATACCTTCGTAAACCACATAATAACGGCAATGATTACTCCAATTATAACCAATGATATTATTACTATAATAAGCCCTGCTTCCAGTGGCCCCGGTGGTCTCATCTTTTGCCTCCCATATCTATCAGGTTGAACTAGTTATACACTCTGAATACAGCTCTGTCAATATATCTATATCATATCTCCTTCTTCTTACTTTGCTATAATACTCCTTGGAGGTGCATTATGATAAAAACCGAAACCATCAGCCTCAGCACAAAGGGGCACTGCGATATTATAGATATTACGCCGCAGGTGGCGGATGTGCTGGCTGAAAGCGGCACTGTAACCATATTCGTTACCGGCTCTACCGCCGGATTAACAACCATAGAATACGAACCTGGCTTAATTTCAGACCTGAAAGAGATGTGGCAGCGTCTGGTGCCTGAAAATATACCCTATGGCCATGACCAGGCATGGGGAGATGGCAACGGGCATTCACATGTCCGCGCTTCATTGCTAGGGGCATCACTCGTAATTCCATTCAGCCATAAAAGGCTGACACTTGGAACCTGGCAGCAGATTGTGCTGCTGGATTTCGATAACCGCCCCCGCTCCCGCCAGCTCCTTTTGCAGATAATGGGAGAGTAGCCTATTTTCCCTGTATCAACGAGAAGAACTCGGCACGGCTGGCAGCCTTACGACGGAAAGTGCCCCTGAGTGCTGAGGTAATAACACTGGCTCCAGGTTTCTTTATACCACGCATTATCATACACAGGTGCTCAGCCTTGATTACGACGGCAACACCATCCGGCTTAAGCCCCTCATCAATAGCATTGGCTATTTCGGTAGCCATCCTCTCCTGAATCTGGGGACGCTTGGCGATGATTTCAACCACCCTTGCCAGCTTGCTGATGCCTACAACCCGCCCCTCTGCGTTGGGTATATAACCGATATGCACAACGCCGTAAAAAGGCAGGAAATGGTGTTCGCACATAGAATAAAAGGGGATATCCTTGAGGATTACCATCTCGCGGTGTCCCAGCTCATAGCCAACCGCCAGCTCTTTCTTTGGGTCCTGATTCATCCCCATAAAGAGCTCGTTATACATCTCGGCGACACGTCGCGGTGTATCAACCAGGCCCTCGCGTGCAGGGTCTTCCCCGATAGCCTCTATAATGGACTTTACCGAATCCTTAATTTTTTTTCCGTCAAGCACTCTAGAATTCCTCCGAATAATACCGAACTAGGTTTTAAAGCAATCGACACAGAACCCGCGGTTGAGGGTTCTTGCCCTGCACTCCTCTGTATTAAGGTAAATTTCACCTCCCATGTAGATAGTGGGGCTCATCTTTTCTATATCCAGTACCCCGTTTTCCATAAAGGCCTCATCAAGATAATGCACGGCAACAACTTCCCCCACCAGCAACTTGTGGTCGCCATAGAGCCTGTCATCAACCAATTTGCACTCGAAAGCGACGTAGGCATCTTTTAATATCGGCACTGCCGTCTTTACCGCATTATCCCTTGTAATAGAAAACGCCGAGAACTTATCCATCTGGCTACCTTTGCTGCCGCCCAAAGCCGCTACCAGCTCGGCTTTAGTATCAGGCATAAAATTAACACCGAACTGTTTGCTTTGTGCAATAAGCTTATAGGTAAAGTGGTTGGGTGATACAGAAACACCAAAGAGAGGCGGATTTTTTGAAATAGATGTGTGCCAGGCTATCGACATTGCATTATCCCTACCCCCGGCACTGGCGGTAACCACAACAGCCACCCGCGGGTAGTGCTGGTAGAAAGCGCCTATATTATCGCTAACTGTTTTTTCCATCTCAGCCTCCCTTAGTACTTTAACTTTTTTAATCCCAGCCCAGAGCCTTTTCCACGTCTGCCAGATTGGCTGGCACTCTGGTAAAAGGACCTGCTTTTTTTGTGGCGGTATCGGCATCCTTGAGACCGCTGCCGGTTAAAACGCACACAACGTTACTATCACTTAAATCCATACCCTTACGGGTAAGCTTTAACAACCCGGCGACAGATGCCGCCGAAGCCGGCTCGCAGAATATTCCTTCTTTCGAAGCCAGAAGATGATAAGCTTCTAAAATCTCTTCATCGCTGACCATATCTATAACACCGCCCGATTCGTCGCGGGCGGCAACCGCCTTCTGCCAGCTGGCTGGGTTGCCTATGCGTATAGCGGTGGCGATTGTCTCCGGCTTATCAACCACATACCCGCGGACAATGGGGGCGGCACCTTCCGCCTGAAAACCCATCATCTTCGGCTTTTTGTTTATCTTCCCCAGCTTGTGATATTCAACGAAGCCCTTCCAGTAGGCAGTAATATTGCCGGCATTGCCCACCGGAATGAAAAGGTAGTCCGGGGCGCTGCCTATTTCATCAACAACCTCAAAGGCAGCCGTCTTCTGCCCTTCTATGCGGTATGGATTTAGAGAATTAACCAGCGTAACCGGGTGTTTCCCGGTCAAGCTGCGTACTATACTCAGCGCCTGGTCAAAATTGCCATCAATGGTGATTATCTTAGCCCCGTGGACTATTGCCTGAGCCAGCTTGCCCAGCGCAATCTTGCCCTCCGGGATAACGATTATAGCATCCAGCCCCGAACTGGCAGCATAAGCTGCCGCCGAAGCACTTGTGTTGCCGGTTGAGGCGCAAATTACAGCCCGGCTGCCTTCTTCCAGCGCCTTGGCTATGGCTACCACCATGCCCCTGTCCTTGAACGAACCGGTGGGATTACACCCCTCCAGCTTATAATACAGGCTGCCACAGCCGATTTTCTTTTCCAGCCGACGAGATCTTACCAGAGGGGTATCTCCCTCGCCTAGTGAAAATAATGGGGTATCGGCAGTAACCGGTAGTAAATCTTTATACCTTAAAAGAACCCCGTTTTTCATTATATTTTTTTAAGCCTCTACCCGAATAAAATTGTTTATCTCTTTAACCATCTCAAGTTTATTAAGCTCATCGACAGCCCGTAGAAACCCTTTTTCCTGCGACGGGTGGGTCATTATAACGATTTCGGCTGTCTTCGTTGCTTCATCAGCTTCTTTTTGAATCGCCGAGGCAATACTTATATTATTATCACCCAGAATCCTGGCAATCTGAGCCAGCACCCCTGCACTGTCGGCAATGTTCATGCGTATGAAGTAGCGGGTCACAATCTCCGACATCTTTTTAATTTCTTTATCTGATTGCAGACTATATACAGGACGACAGCCAGCGCCCAAAACGATATCCCGTGCCACCCGAACAACATCGGCGACAACGGCACTGCTCGTTGGCAGCGGACCGGCCCCCTCACCCAGGAAAGTTACCTTGCCAACAAGGTCACCCTCTACCAGAATTGCGTTATAAACGCCATCCACCTTAGCCAGAAAATCATCTTCAGGCAGGCAGGCCGGGTGTACTCGTACTTCAATGGAATTATCACTCTGCTTGGCTATAGCCAGCAGTTTTATAACATAACCCATCTCTTTGGCATAGCGAAAATCGCGGTTTGAAAGCCGACTTACACCTTCGCAATAGATATCATCAAGGCAAATGCGGCTCTTGAAGGCTAATGATGCCAGTATAGCCAGTTTGTATTTGGAGTCTATACCTTCTATGTCGTTTTTCGGATCGGCTTCGGCATAACCGAACTGCTGTGCCTGTTTCAATGCTAAGGCGAAATCTATACCCTCACGAGACATCCTGGTTAGAATATAGTTGGTTGTCCCGTTTATTATGGCATAGATGCCTTTTATCTCGTTAGCCACCAGATCCCGCTTAAAGGGCATAATCAGCGGAATACCACCGCCTACGGCAGCTTCATAGCTCAGGCTTACGTTCTGTTTTTGCGCTATAGCCGCCAGCTCTGCGCCATGCTTGGCAATAACCTCTTTATTGGCAGTAATTACATGTTTACCGGCTAAAAGTGCTCTTTTATGATAATTAAGCGCCGGTCTCTCACCTCCGATTAACTCAATAACAATATCTATCCCGGGTGTATTAAAAAAGTCATCTTCATTCGTGGTTAAAAGACAAGGTTCTATTTTTTGTGCCTGTGGTCGGGACAGGTCCTGTTCCAAAACCTTTATCTTGCGTAATATAACAGGATATCCGACCTGCTCAGCCAGAGATTCTCCCCTCTCCAGCAAAACCCTGGCTACCTGTCCACCTATTACCCCCAGACCCATCAGGCCTATACCAATACTCTTTTTATCCATCCTGCAGTACCTCTATGCCATTATTACCCGGAAAATTTGCTTACAGCAAACTCTCGCATTTCATCATCAAGATAACTAATCACTATATTTTCAGGGTCATCAAAGATTGCCTCGAACCACTCTTGCATAGAGTGCTCTATCAATAAACCCCTATCCTCATCAGAAATCTCCCTGATACCACCATCCGGGATCTTGAATAGCCAGCAACCTCCTTCGGTGCTTACGTTTTCATCACGGATTGGCCCGCTTACAACATTCTGTTCAGTCTCGGGGTTAAAAACAAATTCATCAAAAACACCGCTTACATCACCTTCAGCCAGCCAGCCGAGGTCCGCCCCATCTTCATCCGACCACGACTGCGAATATTCCTCGGCTAAAGCTGTGAAATCCTCACCGTCTGACAACCTCGATAATATCATCTGTACCTCTTCTTCGCTTGCCAGCGTCATGGCCTGAACATGGGCTTCTCCCGTTTCCTCATTCCTCTCAAGCACCTCAATAAGCCAGTAACCCAGGTCTTTTATTTTTTCAGTATCACAGACCGGAATAACTACTTCACCTACCGGATAGCTGAAAACATACTCCTCCAGCACAAATGTAAGCAACAGCTCGTTTATGATACCTTCCGGCCTCCAGCCAAGGTCACCATTTTCCCCCTGTGTATAACCATCCAGTGATAACTCACCGGCAAGCTGGCTGAAGTCTTCCCCGGCAATCAATCTATCTCTGACCTCGTTCGCATGGCTTTCGCTTTCCAGAAACATCGCCATAATAAGCCGATGTTCGGCAGAAAGTGGTACCTGCTCATCAAAATATCCTTCCTTTAGCTTTTGAACGAGCAGTTGCGTCTCGATTATATCCCTGACCGCCTGATTTCCAGGTAGCTCACGACTTTTTATCTCTTCATCAACTTCCTTATCACCGACAGTAATACCCAATTCCGTGGCTTCCTGTCTTATCAGTTCATTTTGCTGGATACCCTCTGCAATTATGTCAAGATAATATGGTATATATTCTGGAGACAACCCCTCTACCTGGTAATTTAAAGCGTCAATATAGTAAGCCATATTAAACCGGGTATCATTGACCTCAACTATCGTTTCCTTAAACGGTTTTAACTGAGGGACATACCACTGATAATAGATACCGGCAAACAATAAACCCAGGGCTACGATAATAACGGATGTACCGATACCGATGATGAATCTCTGCCTGCGTTTTTGTTTCTGCCAGCGGGATAGCTGGCGCTTGGTTGGCTTGTGTTTTGGTTTTTCTACCTTATTCTTTTTAGCCAAAGTAACTCCTTGCCGTAAATTAGTTTATTATAAGTGTTAATCTTAGTGAGTGCAATTATTGCCACTTTCCAAACAATCCGTGATATTATATACTGTTTCCCCTCGGTAACACTACGAAAATAGGGTTATAGAAAAGCGAAGTGTGAGCAATGAAGGCAGTTATTCTTGTAGGTGGATTGGGCACCAGACTGAGGCCATTATCAATTAACACACCCAAATCTATGATGCCGGTGGTTAATATACCTTTTATTGAGTACGTTATCCGCCGCCTCAGCCGACACAATATAAAGCATGTAGTACTGGCAATAAGCCATCTGGCGCAGCCTATCAAGGATTACCTCAGTGACGGTAGCCGCTTCGGTGTCAGTATCAACTATACAGTAGAGGAGGCGGCGCTGGGAACAGCCGGAGCGGTAAAGAACGCCGAGCAATATCTGGATGATGAAGCCTTCGCTGTTCTTAACGGGGATATATTCACCGACCTTGACATATCCGCTATGGTAGCTTTGCATACCCGGCGCAAGGCAAAAATAACCATCGCCCTTACTCCGGTGGAAGACCCCACCATTTACGGACTGGTAGAGACTGATGGCAAGGACAGGATAATCCGATTTCTGGAGAAACCCAGCCGTGAACAGGTAACCACCAATATGATAAATGCCGGCACCTATATTATGGAAGCGGATGTTTTAAACTCCATCCCGGCGCAAACCAATTTCAGCTTTGAGCATCAGGTTTTCCCACCCCTGTTAGAAAAGGACGAGCCGATATACGCCTTCCCTTCATCATGCTACTGGATGGACATCGGCACCCCTGAGAAATACCACCAGCTTAACCGAGACCTGCTCATTGGTAAAAGTAACCAGTTCAATTTTACTGCAAATACCCGCGTCTCCATCGGGGAAAATAGCAATATCCACAAGGCGGCTGAGATAACAGGTCCGGCGGTTATCGGCAATAACTGCACTATCGGGCAAAAGGCAAAGCTGAACGGAGCGGTGGTCATCGGCTCCGGCAGTGCTATAGGTGATAGTGCTATAGTAGAGGATTCGGTTATCTGGCATAATGTCGAAATAGAACAGGGAGCAATAGTAAAGCGCTCTATCATCGCCGATAACTGCCGCATCGGCGCCGAAAGCACTATCGCAGATGCGGTGATATCGGGTAACGTAACCACAGCTACCGGCTATAATCTAAAGCCGGGCAGTAATATCTGGCCCGATACAACTGTAGGTTAGGTTTTACAAAATACCATATTACTTATACCTGTTAGACTTATTCGTTTTCTTTTAATTGTTTGAGTGCCAGCCACGTCTATGTTACAATTTCTTCAGGAGTAAACCCTATGTTTAACCGGCTGGAGAAAATAGAAAAGCGGTATCTTGAGCTTGAGGAGCAGATATCGGCGACAGAGGTAGCCTTCAACCCTAAGAGGCTGCAAGTCTTGGCACAGGAGAGGGCTGGTTTAGAAGACCTGGTCACCCTGTATCGTAACTATAAAGATAAAGCCAGAACGCTTTTAGAAACAAAGAAGATGCTGACCGAGGAGTTGGATGAAGAAATGACGGCTATGGTCAAACATGAAATAGAGAGTTTGCAACCACAGCTGGAAAGCCAGCTTCACGATTTGAAGCTGGCGCTGCTGCCCAAAGACGCCCATGATGACAGGGACATCATCATGGAGATAAGAGCCGGCACCGGCGGTGATGAAGCCGGGCTTTTTGCCGCCGACCTCTTTCGGATGTACAGCCGTTACGCACTTAATAAAAAATGGGGAGTAGATATAATTGACACCAATGAAACCGCCATCGGCAGCATCAAGGAAATCACATTTGAGGTTAAAGGCAAAGGGGCTTTCAGCCGCTTCAAGTATGAGAGGGGCGTCCACCGGGTACAACGAGTACCAACCACCGAATCCTGCGGCAGAATCCATACCTCGACAGCCACCGTTGCCGTACTGCCCGAAGCCAAAGAGGTCGAAGTAGATATTAACCCGAATGACCTCAGGATTGACATCTTCCACAGCGGCGGTGCCGGCGGTCAGAATGTGAACAAGGTAGCCACCGCGGTACGCATAACCCATCTGCCAACCGGTATTGTAGCCGTGTGCCAGGATGAACGCTCTCAGCACAGAAACAAAACTAAGGCTATGGCTGTCCTTCTAGCCCGTCTCCTCCATATTGAACAGAGCAAACATGATGGCGAGATAACCGAACAGCGCCGCTCCCAGGTAGGCAGCGGTGAGCGTGCCGAAAAGATAAGGACCTATAACTTCCCCCAGGATAGAATAACCGACCATCGTGTCGGCCTATCAATGCATAACCTGCCCAAGATTATGGAAGGAGAGCTCGACGAGCTCATTGACGCCATAGCCACCAGCGAGCAGGCAAAACAGCTAGAGGCACAGCTGGTATGAAGCTAAAAGAGTCTTTCTGCCACACGCGGCAGGTCCTGGCGGCTAATAATATTGATAACGCCCCTCTTGAGGGTGAGTTGCTGCTGAGGCAAACCCTGAAAATAAACCGCGTGCAGTTCTATCAAAATCTTGAGCAACAAATATCTCCAGAACAGCAGGATATTTTACAAAATCTTTTGGAACGGCGTCTTAAAGGCGAGCCGGTAGCCTATATCAGCGGCTACCGGGAGTTCTATGGTCTTGATTTTTATGTCAACAATGATGTCCTTATTCCGCGGCCGGAAACCGAGCATCTTGTAGAAAAAGCCCTGAGCCTGGCTCAAAAACACCGGAACCCTCTCATCGCCGATGTAGGCACCGGTTGCGGCATTATCGCCATCAGCCTGGCGCTTAATCTGCCGCATGCAAAAATATATGCTACCGATATATCAGCCCCTGCCCTGAAAGTAACCCGTTTCAATTGCTATAAACACAGAGTTGTTGAGAGGATAAAACCACTTAACGGCGACTTGCTCGAGCCACTACCCGAACCGGTTGATTTTATTGTTTCCAACCTGCCATATGTCAAGCAATCAGAACTGGACACCCGGGGCTTTGAACCGCTACTGGCGCTCGATGGAGGCGTTGACGGGCTGGAAAAAATCAAGCTGCTGTGCCATAAGGTAAGCGGGAAACTCCTTCCCGGAGGCTGCCTTATTCTGGAAATAGGCAAGGGGCAGAAAGAGGCGGTAACAACCCTTCTGCACAATCTCTTCCCCACCGCCGATATTTATGTAAAACCCGATTTGTGTGGTATTGACCGCGTGGTTACTATGATCATTCCGCAGTAAAAATATTCTTTAAGGAATAAAACAATCATAATGAACATAATTGTCTGTATCAAACAGGTAATAGACCCAGAAACTCCACCCACCAGCTTCAAGATAGATGCCACCACCAACAGTATTGTACTACCGGCAGATATTCCACCGGTAATCGACCCATATAGCGAGTATGCCCTGGAGGCGGCGCTAAAACTTAAGGACGCTCATGGAGGCAAAGTAACCGCCATAAGCCTGGGCAATAATCTATTGAGGGAAGTGATAAAGAAACCATTATCAATGGGGGCTGACGAGCTTATACTTCTGGAAGATGGAGCTTTTACCGACGGCGACAGCTGGTCAACGGCCTATTCGCTGGCGATGGCGATAAAAAAGATTGATGAATATGACCTGATACTTTGTGGCCGCCAGTCTGCCGACCGGGATGCCGGGCAGGTGGGCTCCGGCATTGCCGAGATACTTGGCTTGCCGGGTATAACACTTGCTCGTAAAATAGATATTTCCGGCGACAAGGCGCTGGTTGAGCGGGTAACAGATGACGGTTATGAAATTATTGAAACCTCATTACCGGCAATGATTACCATAAGTAATGAAATCGGCGAACCCCGCTACCCTACCATAAGGGGTATCATGGCAGCCAAGAAAAGGGAGCCAACCGTCTGGAAGCCAGCCGATATTGGCATCGAGCCGCCTAAAATTGGAGCCGCCGGCCGGCGCAGCTGCCTGGTTAAACTGTTTAAACCGGTTTATGAAGGCAAATGCGAGATTATAGATGGAGAAACGCCAGAAGAGGCAGCTGTTAATCTTGCCGAGAGGCTCAGGCAGGAAAAGTTGCTGTAGAATAACAATCAAAAAGAGGGAAGTATAAATTGACTGAATATAAAGGCATCATGGTGCTGGCTGAATCTGCAGAAGGCAGGCTGGTAAATATAGCCAGGGAACTGCTCGGCTGCGGCCGAAAACTAGCCGATGATCTGAATGAGGAATTGAGCGCCGTTATATTAGGCGATGGTGTTGCCAGCTTATCTCAAGAAGCTATTACCTACGGTGCCGATAAAGTATATACTGCCGATAACCCGCTTCTTAAAGATTACAGGGCTGAATCTTACACCGACGCTATGGAAGTAATAGTAAAGCAGGTAATGCCACGCATCCTGCTTCTTGGGCAGACATCCACAGGTCGTGACCTGGCACCCGTTCTGGCTTTCAGGCTGGGTACATCAGCTACCACCGATTGTATAGAGCTTACTATTGATGTCAGCTCCAAACAGTTACTTCAAACAAAACCCGTCTACGGCGGCAATGCTATGGCTACCTTCGCCAGTGATTACTATCCGCAGATAGCCACTGTCAGGCCTAATATATATTCACCACTGGAACCGGATAATTCGAGGCAGGGAGAGATTACTGCTATTGATAGCAAACCGGAATCAACAGCTACCAGAACTAAGGTCATTGAGAAGGTATCCCGAATAAAAGAAGGGGTAAGGCTTGAGGATGCGTCGGTTGTTGTCGCCGGTGGCAGGGGTATCGGCAGCGCCGAAGGCTTCAAGCAGCTTGAAGAGCTGGCTTGCCTGCTCAGGGGAGCAATCGGTGCCACCCGTCCTCCCTGTGACAATGGATGGGTTCAGGATTCAGCCCAGATAGGGCTTACCGGCAAGATTATAGCCCCGGAATTTTATATGGCGATAGCCCTTTCCGGCTCAAGCCAGCATATCAGCGGTTGCAGCGGTGCCAGGAATATAGTCGCCATAAACAAGGATGCTGAGGCAAATATCTTCAACGTTGCCCGTTTTGGCATTGTCGGAGACTGGAAAAGGGTAATACCTGCATTCACCGAGAAGGCCAGGGAGCTTTTAGCTGAATAAAAGCGATAACCACGATTATAATTTAGCCCTTTTCTGCTTCCCGCTCGGCCTTACGCTCATCGATAATCTTCTGGCTTATGTGTGCCGGCACTTCCTCGTAGTGGCTGAACTCCATGCTGAAAGTGCCCTTGCCCTGGGTTATTGACTTCAGGTCAATAGCATAGCGCAGTACCTCAGCCAGAGGCGCCTGCGCTTCTATAGCATTACTGCCGCCCGCTGGATTCATGCCATGCACACGGGCTCGCTTTGTATTCATGTCGCTGATAATATCTCCGGTAAAGTCTCCGGGGACGATTACCTTTATGTCCATAATCGGCTCCAGCAGAATGGGTTGCCCTTCGGAAAGTCCCCTCCTGAATGCACCGGCGCCGGCAATCTTGAAGCAAATTTCAGAGGAATCCACTGGATGATAGCTACCATCATAAATGCTTGCTTTTACGTTAACAACAGGGAAACCGGCAAGAACACCTTCTTTAACTGCCTCGTTAACACCCTTCTCCACTGCCGGAATATAATTCTTTGGCACAGAACCACCTACTACCGTGCTGAGGAACTCATTGGCGCTATCGCGTGGTAGCGGCGTCAATTCCAGCAAAACGTGCCCGTACTGGCCATGCCCGCCGGATTGCTTTCTGTGTTTGTATTCGGCTTTAGCCGGCTGGGTAATAGTTTCTTTATATGGCACTTTTGGAGTTGTCAGCTCAACACCGACACCGAATTTACGCTGCATTTTCTCGGCGGCGACATCAAGCTGTGTATCGCCCATACCGGATAGTATTGTTTCACCGGTATCTTTGTCCCGGTGCATACGCAATGTCAGGTCCTCTTCGGTCATGCGCGTCAGTGCCGAACCCAGTTTATCAAGGTCTGCCTTCGTCTTTGGATGCACCGCCACACTGTAAACAGGTTCGGGGAAGGTTGTCGGTACTATTTTTACCGGTTTATCCTGAACGCCCAGAGTATCCCCGGTAACGGTTATATTCAGCTTGGCTACGGCGCCTATATCCCCTGCCTCAATTTTGGGTACCGCCTCCTGATTTTTACCCCTGATAATAAAAAGTTGCCCTATGCGTTCCACGCTATTTTGATTTACGTTCCAGATCTGTGAATTGCTGTCAATAGCACCAGAGAAAACGCGGAAATATGTAAGCTTGCCGACATATGGGTCAGCGCTTGTTTTAAATACCAGCGCCGCCAGTGGCGATTGCTGGTCGGGTTTAATATCAATTGTCTTGGAATCATCACTTGTAACTATCTCCGCCTCACTTGGTGACGGCAGGTAGTTGCAAACAGCATCCAATAGCTGGCTGATGGCGACGTTTTGCAATGCCGAGCCGGTTAGTACCGGCACAATCTTGCCGCTCAATGCTGCCTTTTTGAGGCTTTTGACAAGTTCCTCCCGGCTGATTTCTTCCCCGCCAAGATATTTTTCAATCATGACATCGTCAACCTCGGCAATTGTCTCTACCATCTTCTCCCGCATAGAGTCTGCCTGGTCTTTAAGCGATGCCGGTATTTCGCTTTCCTCGGCTTTATCCCCGATATAGCATTTTAGCGTCAGCAGGTCAATTATGCCCTTGAAATCATTGTGGGCGCCGACAGGTATCTGCAATGGTATACATTTATTACCGAACCTTGATTGTATCTGTTCAACTGTTTTATTGAAATTGGCGTTTTCGCGGTCCATCTTGTTAATGAAGATGAGGCGAGCCATACCGGCATCTTCACTGTATTCCCATGCCTGTTCGGTGCCGACTTCAATACCAGATGCCGCCGAAACGATAATTATAGACCCCTCGCAAACCCTGACCGCCGCTCTGACTTCGCCGATAAAATCAGAGTATCCGGGTACATCAACAAGGTTTATCTTCTTATCCTGCCACTGGCAAGGCAGCAGTGTCAGATTGATGCTTATTTTACGTTTTATTTCATCCGGGTCGTAATCGGAGGTGGTGTTGTCAGTATCAACCCTGCCCAGTCTTTTTATCTCTCCACTTGTAAACAGGATTGCTTCCGATAGCGACGTCTTTCCGGCACCACCATGAGAAAGTAGAACGATGTTGCGAATGTTTTCCGGCTGGAACTGTTTCATCTAATCACCTTCATTTCTTTCTTGCCGCCTATTATAATCATAATCGGTAAGCGCATCAAGTAGCCGCATTGGAGGTATCCGTTATTCCTCTTTCCATGCATCTTCACCGATGAGAGAGACAAAACGGCAGCCCCCGAGATTATATACCTTGTTCTTGTTTTTCTGTTTTATAATTTTATAAAGGTCCTGATCATAACGTGAACCTACCGGAATCACCATACGCCCACCTATTTTTAGCTGCGCCAGCAGGCATTCCGGTATTTCTGGCGCCCCGGCGGTAACGATTATAGCATCATAAGGCACCTCAAGCTGCCAGCCCAGCATTGGTTCTGCAATCCGTATGTATATGTTCTCATAGCCCAGCTTATCCAGCACCTCTTTTGCCGCCCCCGGCCAAAGCCGTCACCCTTTCTACTGTTACCACCGTCTTTGCCAGTTCAGCCAGTATAGCTGCCTGGTAGCCGCTACCCGTACCCACTTCAAGTACCTTTTCTTCGCCGGTTAACTCCAGTGACGCAGTCATAAGGGCAATTATAAAAGGCTGTGAGATTGTCTGTCCGAAACCTATAGGCAACGGCCTGTCTTCATATGCCAGGTGCATCTCTTCCTCCGGTATGAAAAGCTCACGGGGGATGTGTGACATTGCAGCCAGCACCCTCTCATCCCTGATTTCCACGCTAAGATGCTTAATAAGATTGGCTCTCGCCGTTTCAAAGTCCATGCCGATTACCTGCCTAAAGAGGTTTAGCCCAGGACAATTGCCAGCATTATTAAAACAGCCAGCATTATCCCGGCAAAAATACCGATTCTTCGCAGTTCAGAGAATAGTTCAGGGTTTTTAGTAATAATCTGGGCTTTTGCTGCCGGCGATGAAACAGCAACCTCGGGTATGACAGCAGCTACTTCTTCAGCCCGGGTTGTTATTTCCTGCTGGGGGAATGCAACTTGAGGGCTTTGCCTGCCTTTCTTAATTTTGCTCTGCTGTTTATATTTTACTTTTCGTTTTCGTGATTTGCCAGGCATTCAAACCCTCCATTCTAAAGATTAATCAGATTATTTAGCCCGGGGATGGGCTTTATCATAGGTACTCCGGATATGTTCCGATGTTAGATGGGTATAAATCTGTGTCGTGGAGATATTGGCATGTCCCAGAAGTTCCTGAAGCGACCTCAGGTCGGCTCCACCGCTCAGCATATGTGTGGCAAAGCTGTGTCTTAATGTGTGCGGCGTAACATGCTTGCTCAGCCCTGCTGATTTGGCATATGCTTTCAATATCTGCCACAGACCCTGCCGCGTAAGCCTGTCTCCTCGCTGGTTGACGAATACAGCCTGCTCGGTATCGCTATGAACAAGACGAGGGCGAACCTGAATAATATATTCCTCCACCACCTTAGCCGCCTGTTGATAGATAGGCACAATCCTCTCCTTGTTTCCTTTACCAAAACAACGCACAGAACCACCTTTTGTATCTATATCATTCAGATTCAGAGATACAAGCTCACTTACCCGCATGCCACTGGCATAAAGGAGCTCCAGCATTGCCCTATCTCTTTTTGCTTCCGGTGCTGATAACTTTGTCGGCTGGTCAATTAACTGGCGCACCTGGCTTATCGAGATGGCATCGGGCAACGGCTTGCCGACTTTCGGCGAGGTTATATTCTCCATAGGGCTGCTTTTAATCTCACCCTCGGCTATCATAAAACTAAAGAAAGACTTGGCGGCGGCTACCTTACGCGCCACAGTAGTAACGGCATAGTTTCTCTCTTTAAGATCGAGAAGATAACTCAGCATATCCTGCCGTCTGAAACTAACCCATGATGGCATAATGCTTCTCTTGCCAGCTTCTCTGCCGGCAAATTCAGCAAGCTGACTAAGGTCATTGCGATAGGCGTCTATCGTGTTACAGGAGAAGCCCCTCTCAACGGTAAGATAATTTAAAAAACTGTCTATTGCCTCTTTCACTATTACCCCCTACCATACAGATAGTATATTTCTATTTTAACATAACAAATGAAAACACAAAAGCCGTATAGTAATAATTATTTCCAAAGTTTAATAAAAGGATGCTTAGCTTGTACTTTAGCATCAACGTTCTTAGCATTATAATAGACACTGACTAAAGGAGCGGAAGGATTACCTGACCGCCAGCCCATCCAATCTCTTATCATAGTATCATTAAGACCAGCTTCAACGAGTGCAGTTGTTACTCCATGCCTGAAAGCATGCCATCCATGTTGTCTTGGTCTTCGGCGCTTTTCTCTCAACTCTCTTTTTTCTTTCCTGGGTGTTTTAGGAACTGGTAATCCTAGATGATTGACTAATCGCCAGAATCTTATTGTTAAATTAGGACTAGAAATGGGTTTTACAATATAACTATAATCTTTAAGGTAAGGTACTAACTCCTC
>JBDRFC010000032.1:0-17997 GCA_043819155.1 Chloroflexota bacterium
AAACACCGATAAAATAGGCGTCTGGGGCAGCTCCGCCGGCGGACACCTGGCGATGATGGTCGGCTGCGCCGATGAAGACACCGGGATGGAAGGGGACGGTGGCTGGGAGGAATACTCCAGCCGTGTGCAGGCTGTCTGCTCATTTTTCGGGCCCAGCGATTTGACTTCTCTATTTATGCCGGACGGCTGCTGCGATTTCATCGGCGAGACGCTGGAGAGTAGGATTGATTTATACACTGCCGCCAGCCCCATAAACTATGTATCCGCCGGAGATCCGCCGCTTTTGATGATTCATGGCAGCGCCGACTACGTTGTGCCTTACGGCCAGTCCGAAGAGATGCGCCGGGCGTATAAAGATGCCGGGCTGGATGTGGAACTGGTCAGGGTCGTTGGCGCCGGGCATGGCTTCTTCCCGGGCGATGACTTCACACCGACAGTGGATGAAATAGAGCAGAAAACCCTGGATTTCTTCGCCGAATACCTGCTGAGCGAAGAGTAATGTTATCTATGAGAAGGGCACCATGTAGACCTTATCACCCTCTTTGCTACCCTTTACCAGCTCACAGTGGCACAGTGTGGCGAACTGCCGCTCCAGCTCATCCATAGATATCTTCAATGCTTCCGCCACCTCCACTGCCGTTACCTTGCCCTTGCTTTTGTACGGAATAGGGATAAGGCTCAGACCTTCTCATACCAGTAAAAGTGTATGGCCAGCCAATTTGTGTTCGTGGATTTCTGCGCTGATGAGCACATGTAGCTTCCCATGGTGTTCAGTTCTTCCCCATGTTTGTCCAGTGGTAACAATGAAGTGTTCTGTCAAATCTCATACAAAACAAAGGGTTGTTTCAGGGGGAGTTCGACCCTCCCCCGTCTCCACCAGATAACAATCAGGCTCCGGTTAAAACCGGAGCCTTCGTTTATACCAACTATTTTTATCTATCTCTGCTTTTTAGCCAGAATCCTCACATTTCCTTTCCGCCGGGTAATACCCTTTATGTCCATATACTGCAGCAATGGGATTATATATTTTCGGCTGAAGCCAAAGAGTGAATTTATATCCTGGATAGAGATTTCACCCTTCTTTTCCAAAAAGCTGACTATCTTCTCCTCTATTTCTTCGTAGTGCTTATTCTCAAGCAGGATGTTATCAGGTAGTTCAATAAGTATATTCTGCTGCAACATAAAACGAATAATCTTCTCGCTACCCGGTATCTGCTCGGCTACTTCCCGGGTTTTGGGTGAATTGCTGGCATTCTTCTTAAAAAGCTCCATTATAGCCGATACCATAGTATCCTGTTCAGAAGAAAGCTCCGGCTTGTGCGAAGATAGATATACGAATTCTTCCTGGCGGTCTATTTTGCCGTCTTTGGCAAGGGATGCAATCATCTGGTTAAATGCTTCTTTCGGTAAATCCAGCTGGTTTTGCAAGATTGACTGGGATAATCCCCTCTTAAGCGGATTTTCTTTATGGTCCTTGCGCAGGCTGTTTAAAAGCTCATCCTTTTGCCGCTGCCAGTGGTTTGAATCAATAATATAGGTGTCGGTTATCATAAGCCTGTTCTGGCCCTGGAGCAGATTGATACGGTCGCTTACCTCCTTTGTCGAATAGCAGCAGTTTTCCAGAAATTCCCTTCGCTCAGCATATTTGTTCTTTTCTAACTCCGTTAGTACCAGCTCCTCAAGCTCAAAGCTCCTTCTCCGCCCAAGAAAAGCGATTGTTTTATCCTTACTTTTAACCCTGAATTTAGCCGCCAGCGGGTCTAATATAATACCGCCGCCGATAGTAGCCGCCGGTGACTGCCGCCGCACGATAAAATGCTCGCCGATATACGTTGCCACATCATCGTTGAGGCGGATTTGGGCAAAGGCTGTTCCCGCCGCCGGAACCTCACTCTTGCCAAACAGAATTATCCTGCCTAAAAGTTCCCGGGTCTCCAGATAGAATACAAGTTCGCTATTTGTTTTCAGGGGATTGACAAGCCGCGGAATCAACCTCAACTCAATATTGACTATACGACTTGTTCCGCCTTTAATTGCCATAATAATATCACCACGCTCAAGGTCAGGCTTTTTAGCACCGGTAAGGTTAAGGGCTACACGGCTGCCCGGTTGCACCCTGCTCACCTGCTGCTTATAGCTCTCTATAGAGCGGATGTGCGCCGTCTGCCCGCCCGGAGAGATAAAGACGTCATCGCCAACAGAGAGGCTACCGTTTATGAGCGTACCGGTTACCACCACCCCACTCCCCTTCATTGTAAATACACGGTCTATCGACAGGCGTGGTTTGCCGATATCCTTCCTAGGAACCAATTCCAGCACAAGCTTTTCGATGGCTTCTTTCAGCTGTTGAATACCGCTGCCGCTTTTACTGCTGACCTTTATTACGGGTGCATTTCTCAGACTGGTGGCCGCCAATTTTTCAGCTATCTCCTTTTCAACAAGCTCCAGCCAGTTAGGGTCATCAATAAGATCTGTCTTTGTCAGGGCAACGATGCCATCTTTCACGCCCAGCATATCCAGAATCTGCACGTGCTCCTCTGTCTGCGGCATCCAGCCGTCATCAGCGGCGATAACCAGCAGGGCTGCGTCGATTCCACCCAGCCCGGGTATTACATTGCGCACAAAGTGCTCATGCCCCGGAACATCAACGATGCCGACCATCTCTCCGGAGGATGCCTGCAGCCAAGCAAAGCCCAGGTCTATGGTCATACCACGCTTCTTTTCTTCAGGCAATCTATCCGGGTCTATAGAAGTCAGCGCCTTAACAAGAGAGGATTTGCCGTGGTCAATATGGCCGGCCGTGCCAATGGTCAACATGGTTATTATTCCGCTTTGGACGATACGCTTTCTATAACTTTAACCAGAATATCATCCAGAGATGGCATAACAGTGCGCATATCAATGAGGAATTGTTCACCCTCAACCCTGCCCAGCAAGGGCGGCGTTGCCAGCCGCAGCCGGTAGGCAAAGTCCACCACCGAATATGGTGGACTTACAGCTATTAGTTTGGTAGGTATTGTCTGATCCGGCAACGAACCGCCACCCACCATACTGCTGCCATCTATTATACCGGCTGTTATTCCGACCTCTGCCAGCTTTTTAACAACAGCCTCGGCTCTGGATTCAATCTCTTCGATGCTGGCGGCTATCATCTGCCAGACGGGAATCTTCTCCACGGCTTCCTTCTGCAGATAGTGCTTGGCAGTAGCCGCCAGTGCTACTGCCACCATTTTATCAATACGAATTACCCTCATCAGTGGGTGCTGGCGCAGTCTGTCAACACAGGACTTTTTACCCAGGATTATACCAGCCTGAGGCCCGCCCAGAAGCTTATCGCCGCTGAAACAGATAACATCACTTCCGTCTGCCAGCGCTTCCTGGACTGTCGGCTCATGAGCCTGTATAAAGTCTTCTGTATTGAGCATCGCTCCGCTACCAAGGTCATAGACAACCGGCAAATCGTGTTTTTTGCCCAGTGCTTTTAACTTCGGGGTGCTAACCGAATGCGTGAAGCCTTTGATTATAAAATTACTCTGATGTACCTTTAATAGCAGAGCACTTTCGCTACTTATAGCCTGCTCATAATCTTTTATGTAGGTCTGGTTGGTAGTGCCAACTTCCACGAGGCGGACACCGCTCTGCTGCATAATTTCAGGCACACGGAAGCCGCCGCCAATCTGCACCAGCTCTCCACGTGAGACGATAACCTCCTTGTTTCGGGCAAGCATAATCAGCACCAGCAGGACAGCGGCGGCATTGTTATTAACCACCAAAGCACTTTCGGCACCGGTCAGCAGACACAGCAGCTTTTCTACTTCCCCTGCCCTGACACCACGCTTGCCGCTCAACAAATCGTATTCCAGATTACAGAAATTGCCGCTGAGGTTTGATAAAGACTCCAGTACCGGCTGTGATAAAGGCGACCGGCCAAGGTTGGTGTGTATTATGACACCGGTGGCATTAATAACCGGGCTTAAGAAACCGGGCCACTCCCGGATTAAGAAGCGCCTGATCCGTCTAAACAACTCAGCTTCAGCCGGACAGGTAGCACCATTGCCAATTTGCTGGCGGGCTTCATCCAGCACGGTCTGCGCCGCCCGGGTTACCAGCACGCGTGAGTACCTATCTACTTCAGGCTTTATTTCAGCCGCTTCCAGGATCTTTTCTACAGACGGTAGCTTGCGCAATTCTTTATTGTTTATGACAGAACTCATACCAATATAATCTGGCTTTCAGGCTTATCTACCACCTGACCTATTATAGCCGCCTCTTTGTCACCGGCCTGCCGGATATTGGCGAGCAGTGCTTCCGCCTTCTCTGCCGGTACCGATATAAGCAGCCCACCCGAGGTCTGAGGATCATAGAGAACGCTAATCAAATCTTCATCAGTATTATTGCCCTTAACCATATCCAAACGGAACTCCTGGTTGGCGTACATACCCTCCGGGACAAGCCCCATACGGGCAAACTCCAGGGCTTCAGGCACAAAGGGTACCTTATCAATAAATATTTCAATGGCCACCTGGCTGTTTTCAGCCATCTCGCAGGTATGCCCCAACAAACCAAAGCCTGTAATATCGGTACAGGCATTAACCCCGATATCAACCATAGCTATAGCCGCCTTATCATTCAGCCTTGCCATTTGTCCGGTAAGCATAGCCTTGGTTTCGGCTTTTAGCAAGCCGGCTTTTAATGCTGTAGTTAGAATTCCGGTACCCAAAGGCTTGGTCAGTATCAACCGATCCCCTACCCTGGCGGTACTTTTTGTTACCACCTTATCAGGATGAACAATGCCAGTAACACATAATCCATACTTCAACTCACTATTCCTTACGCTATGACCGCCAACAAGTGTAACCCCGGCTTCGTTTAACTTAGCCAGAGACCCATTAAGAATCTGCGTCATGACCGATATATCCATAGTATCGCTGGGGAATGATAAAATATTCATTGCTGTAACCGGTTTGCCTCCCATGGCGTAGACGTCACTTAAAGAATTAGCGGCAGCAATCGCGCCAAATGTATAGGGGTCATCAACTATGGCCGTTATGTAGTCCACCGTCTGGACAATAGCCAGCCCATCATTTAACTTGTACACTCCGGCATCATCCGCCCGGTCAAGCCCCACGATCAAATTGGGGTCATTCTGGCGTGGCAGGCAACGTATTGCTTTATCCAAGTCACCCGGACTTATCTTGGCAGCTCAGCCGGAATAGTGAGAATAAGCAGTAAGGTTGATATTAACTTCAGCCAATTATCTCACCTCCTTTACCGAGCTTATCAACATTTTTACCAGATTTTAGCGGAGGGGGAGGGAATCGAACCCCCCGCAGCAATTGAATTGCCGCCAACGGATTTGAAGTCCGCGAAGCCCACCAGAGCCTATCCGCCTCCGCCACGATTATACCACAATACAAAACGGCAATTAATCTATCCAAAATGAAGTAAAGCATACAGGATGTAGATACTATACTATAAGAACAATTTATTTGTCAATACAAAATATATTATAATATTCTGATTGCAGACCCGCCCCCAGGCGTATCAACCTGCTTCAGAAAAAGTGGCAATATTATTCCCTGGCAAGAGGACTCTTTTTATAGCTCCCCATAATCTTAATCATTGAGGCCACCTTATCAAGCTCTTTCAGGGCTCGCTGGGTTTCCGGGGCATCCAGTTCTTTTTCAAAGTCAAGATAGAAATTATAATCCCACGTTCGTCCGATTACAGGTCGTGATTCAATCTTAGAAAGGTTGATACCTTCATCGGCAAAGCATTTAAGGCACCGATAAAGGCTGCCGGGCATATCCTCTGCCTGGATGACCAGGCTCGTCTTATCGGCGCCCTCGGTGTAACCGACATCTTTAGAGATAATCAGGAATCGGGTATAGCTTTTCTTGATACCGATATCCCGGGACAGGATTTTCATACCGTATATCTCAGCCGCCAGGCTGCTGCCGATGGCGGCGGCATTCCCAAGGTTTTTCTCTTTTATCATCCTGACACTGCCGGCGGTATCCTCGGTCTCTATCCTTACCATATCGGGGTGTTTATCCAGGAAATGGTGAGCCTCCGTCATCGCCATAGGGTGGCTATAGACTTCTTTTATATCCTCCATCTTGATACCGGGCAGAGCCAGCAAATCAAGCACTATCTTTAGATATACCTCACCTGCAATCCTGGTTCCGTATTTCATCAGAAGGTCATAGTTCTCCAGGAAAGAGCCGTAGATAGAGTTTTCTATGGCGATAACGCCAAAGTCAACCAGCCCCTTTTTTACATCCTCAAATACCTGGTGTATGGTATCGCTTTCAATTATCTCGGAATCGTCGGGGAATTCTTTGCGGGCGACGATATCATGAAACGAACCCCGAGCCCCCTGAATTGAAATCCTTATCATAGCCATCCTCCTTCTATTAACTGCAGACTATAGATAAAGGAAATATTACTGCTTTTTAATTAGGCTAATGATAAGCCCTCTAAGGCAGAAATACAAGCTACCAGAAAACCATGCTTCATTGTAAATAATTGACAATTTGAACTAAAAGTGCTATTAATATACTTAGAGGGTGATAGGAGATTCACCCCTAAAATTAGCGAAAGGAGGATGTATGATAAAGCTATTGTTTTCTTTATTGTGCCGAAGGTTTTTTCCTAAGGCAGGCTCCTCGCTGGCAGGTGGTGGGGAAAAACTATAAAATACCAGCGAGGAGCAGAGGAAGGTTCTTGAGCTCCTCGTAATTATTTAAGGCTCCCGTTTAAAGTGGAGACATCTGGTTTAGATACCAGGCGGGAGGAGTAAAGGACGAAGATAACAGGCTCCAGGATTTACCTGGAGCCTGTTTTTTATTTACGATTAGCTGCGTTTACTCAACAGCGACCAGAGCGAAGATAGATACCTCAGTTTACCAGAGTCAACGGCCAGTTCAAGCTCGTCCCTTTCATTAGCCCGCAGGTTGTTTATTTTATCCACCTGCGGCTTGAGCAACTCAAGTTCTTCCCAATGGTTATCAGCGCGCCATATCTCGCCGATGCGCTTTTCCAGCTCCAGGGCAGTGTTAATGCGCCGCTCTTGTATTTCAGCCATTTTTTCAGAGATCAGCCCGTACTTTGCTTTAAGGCGAGTGAGGCGCAGGATGGCTTCATAAGTGGTATCCATAATTTGATTGCGGTCCATCCACTTTGTCTCATAGTTGAGGGTATACCTCCAGCTGGGCGCCAGCAACGCCTGGCGATGCTCTTCCAGCGTGTGTAACAGGACTTTATAGCCGTATTTCTGTGGGTTCTCAAAGACAAGGCTGCCCGGGTCAAGGAAGGGCGCCAGCGGCCCGATGAACAATGCAATTCTTTTATCCCCCTTAAACCTTTCCAGCAGGTGCTGGCAGTAATCAACCGTCTCCATTACCGACCTGGGAGTTTGTTCGGATATGCCGACCATAAAGAATATATCAATTCGCCCGCAGCCAACGGCAAGGGCATCGGAAATCATCTGTTCCATCTCTTCATTGGAATAGTGTTTGCCGGCAGCTTTTCTTATTGCCGGGTCGTGGGATTCGGGGGAAATCTCAAGGCAGAAGTTAGAAGCTGCGCGGCTCAGTTTTCGCAAAAATTCAGCCGGTGCGGGTTTAAATACTTCAAGCATAAGCTGGTTTTTAACCCTTTCCCGGCTAAGTATTTCAAGCAGTTCGTTGGCATGCTCATCCCCCGGCTGGCGTATATCACCCAGTATAAAAATCGGTCCCCGGCTGAATTTACCGATTTTCTTTATATCCCGGGCTATCTCTTGCGGTGAGCGAAACACGGTTTTATCCCGGTTTAAAAAAGTGCGGAAGGCGGCATTCGAGCCACCGCAGATAACGCAGTTATAGTTACAGCCACGGCAGGTAAAAACAGCTGTTACCGGATAGCGCAACCAGCCTTTGAAGGGTATTATGCTCGCCAGATCACGATGGCGGATGACAGAACGTATCATCCCTGTATAATGATTTACCATAACGCCGCCGAGATTATCAGGCACATTGGTAAAAGGATTCTCCTGTATGTTTTCCTCTTCATCCTTCCAGGCAAGGTTGGGCACCTTAGTGGGTGGGCAACCAGCCTTTACAGCCCCCATAAGTTGCCGCATAGGTTCTTCGGTGGAGTCACCCCTGAGCACGTAGTCTATTTCAGGGTAGCCGAGCAGTTCCTTGTAGAAGTAAGAGGCGGAGAAACCACCCATCACCACCTTCGCCTGAGGATGGTATTTCTTTACCAGCCGGGCGATTTCAACGGCACCGTGTGCGTGAACCAGCCAGTGCAAATCTATTCCAAAAACACTGGCTTGCAGTTTCTTTATGAACCTCTCGGCGTCAAAGTTTTCATCTCTCAGCATACGTCCGGCAAGATTGACAATCCGCACCCGGTAACCAGCCCGCTCAAGATAATCGGCGATACTGGTAAGGCCAAAGGGATACATCTCAAAGACCGGCGTCGCCGGTACCAGGTCGCTTACCGGCCCGTAGAGAATCGTCTTCTGACGAAAATCATAGACATGCGGTGCATGCAAAAGAATAAGGTCACTTCTGGACAATAAACCACTCCGTAAAGATTATTATTTAATTGCCGTATGAATACTGACAACGCCGAAAAACAGGCGGCGAAAGTAAACCTGTCTGAAGCCGGCTTTCAGTAGAATCTGCTTCAATTCATCGGGTGAGTAATAATTTACAACCGATTCAGCCAGATAACGGTAGGCTTCGCGGCTGCCGGAAAGCAAAAACCCCAGCCAGTAGATAAAATAACGCATATAGATATTATAAGCCTTTTTCATAAACCATGATTTCGGCCGGCTCGTTTCCAGAATCACAAACCTACCGCCAGCCTTCAGTACCCGCAGCACTTCTGTGATATACTGCCCCATCATCGGGTTATTATAGCTGAGGTTACGGAAAGCAAAGGAAATACCGATGCTGTTAAAATAGCCATCGGGGAAGAGCAGGTCGGCGGCATCACTGCTGACGAAAGACAACTTATTGCTATTTCCTAGCTTTTTAGACTTCTCTTTAGCTACCTCAAGCATATACTGATTAAAATCGACCCCGATAATTTCCGAACTTTTATCTGTCTGCTCAACTAGTTCAATCGTAAAATCCCCTGTACCGCAACCTAGGTCAAGAATTCTCTCTGGATTAGAAGCCAGGCACTCTTTTACTGCCAACCGCCGCCACTGCTTATCAAGCCCCCAGGTCATTATCTTATTGATAAGGTCGTAGTGCTGTGGTATATCGGTAAACACCCTGTGTAAAAAACGGCTCTGGGCAGTTTTATAAGAAGTGCCTGCCATTTTTTTCTATAAAGCTCCAGCCAGAACATAACCGACACCCAGCAGCGAGGTGGTTGCCAGAAAAGTTATAACATTGCTGGCTAAAGCCGGCACCAAACGGGACATATCATCATACTGTCTTGAACCTCTAATAGCCTTTATAGCGAAGGGTAATGTTATCAGAGCCAGCAGGCAATAAACGGGTATTACATCACTGCCTGTTACCCAGGTAGCCACAATGCCACCGATGACCCAGAGGTAAACGATAAGCGTAAGCACCGAATAAACCATGCTTGCTTTTGACTTGCCGATGACGATAGGCAGGTTTCTCCTGCCAGCCTTTTTATCGGCATCTACGTCAGGCAACTCATTGATAAGCAGCAGATTATGACCCAGTATACCGATGGGTACGGAAGCAACAATGGCCGGCATAGCATATTCACCCGTCTGCACAAAATAGAAACCCAGAATGGGCAGAGCCCCGAATCCGATGCCGGGTGCCCACTCGGGCCAGCCCATTTTAAGTATCAACGGCGTATACAGGACGATGCAGGCGGCGGCTACAAGGAGCAACGGCAGTAAGCCCCAGCCAACATTTATTACAAAGAAGATACCTATGGGTATAATCAGTAATAAACTGGCTAAACCAAGCCATAAAGCCTGGTTCGGTTTGAGCAGCCCGGCAGGAAGGGCGCCACTACCGCCGCTGAAGGGTGTTTTTATGGTTTCAAGGTCAACGCCGCTCCTGTAGTCAAAATACTCATTAAGCACATTGACACTTATGTGAGCCAGTAACATACCGGCGAAAGCCAGCAGGGCATAGCCAAGGTTAAAGGCATCATTATACCACCAGGCAATGGCAGTACCCATAAATGCCAGCATCGGTGTCAGAACCAGAAATGGAGCCCTTATCACCAGAAGCCACTTTTTCAAGCTCATCACCTTCTTTCCCGCGTCTATAGGATTTTCTTTTAGGCAACTAAATAAGGCACAGTAACAGATGTATGCTGTGCCTCCTTAAAGCAAAGAGGAGGGTTTATTGCTCATCCTCCGTTTGCAGCTTTAATCTTACTTCATCGCCAATCTTGGCGTCAAGCAAAGAGGCGGCATTACCGCCTCTGAGGGATATTTCAAGATAACCGCCTGAGCCGATTAAGGCAATCAATCCGCTACCCTCGGAATAGGTACGTACCAACCCGGAAATAAGCCGGTTGCTCACTTCAATAGTGTCAACCTTCTCGGCAGGTGGTAAATCGTCACTTCTAACATCGGTAATAAGGTTGCCGAAGTTGTCAATGTGGACGATATGACCTGTCAGCGAACCGTCCGGCCTCTTGCCCGGACGCGGCACGGGCAACATCTCCACCGATGTCAGCGGCTCGCCGAACTCTATAGGTGGAAAACCCAGCGATAGTGCCGCCGCTACAGGGGCAAGGATATCACGCCCATGAAAGGTCGGGCTAACCGGCGACCTCCAGAACCTGGGGTTTGTTATATGCACCACCTCTATGTTTTCTCCCGGTTTTATTCCCCCTTTTATTGATAACCTGCCCTTTTTAGCCACCGGCTCAATCAGAGATTGCTGGATAATATAACTCAGCACGCCGTTATCAGGAGCAACGAAAGAGGCTGTCGGCGTACGCAGGATAATAGCCCGGCGCTCGCCACCGACACCCGGGTCAACCACCACCAGGTGGATTGACTTCTTGGGGAAATTGCCGTATATCGTGCTAAGGACAAAGGCAGCCTGTAATATATTCTGCGGTTCTATGTTATGGCAGATATCAACCAGACTGGCTTCGGGGTTGATGCCCAGTATCACCCCTTTCATTGATGCCACATAAGCATCCTTGAGCCCAAAATCGGTGGTCAGCGTTATTACGGCGCCCATACAATTCAAACCATTAGAATATTAGCCGATGCCAAGCATGAGTAACGATATGGTAACAAACAGAACCACCAGCACGATTGTAAATTGAAACAGGGTTTTCTCCAAGCCCCGTTTTGTCCGGTAGACGGTATCGGCCTGGCCGAAAATACCTCCCAGACCACCACCCCTGACCTGTAGTAGCAGAACAAGCACCAATGCTACTGAAAGTACCATCTGAGCCACGATTAAATAGTTTTCCATTTATCCTTCTCCCAGCTTTTTCTTAAGTAATTCACCCGCCAGATTGGGGTTAGCCCGACCCTTTGTTTCCTTCATCAACTGGCCAACGAGGAACTTCAATGACTGTTCTTTACCTGCCCTATAATCAGCCACCGCCTGGGGATTGGCTTCAATCACCCGGCTGGCTATTTCTTCAATCTGGCCGGAATCGCTTATCTGGCTTAATCCCTTGTCATCAATGATTTCCTCAGCTTCTCTGCCGGTTTCATACATGTTCTCAAGTATTGATTTGGAGGTTGCGGCACTAACATTACCTTCTGTGTTTAAGACGAGTAGCCTGACAAGTCGTTCGGGGGCAACCTTCATCCCAAAATCGGCAATATCTATGTTATTAGCATTTATAATACGGCTAACCTCGCCCAGAATCCAGTTGCTGACCTCTTTAGCCCCCATATCCTGCGGCAATCTCTTATATTCCTCCGTCGCCAGGCAGTTTTCAAAGTAATCCGCCAAAGCCCTGGAGCTTGTAAGTAGATTGGCATCATATGCGGACAGACCATAATCAGACATAAACCGGTCACGTCTGGCTTCTGGCAATTCCGGCAGTTCAGCCCTCATCTTCTCTACTTTGTCAGGTTCAATCATCAGTGGCGGTAAATCCGGCTCTGGAAAATAGCGATAGTCATGGGCATACTCTTTGCTGCGCTGGGAAACTGTTTCCCCCTTGTCATCCACCCAACCCCTGGTTTCCTGGGTGAGCTTCTCCCCCTGAGCAACCGCCTTTCGCTGTCTTTCTTCCTCGTATTCTAGTGCCCGGTAGACAGCCTTGAAGCTGTTCATATTCTTGACCTCTATCTTTGCAAGTAGCTCTGTGCTGCCCCTGGGGCGAATGCTTATATTGGCATCACAGCGAAAACTGCCTTCTTCCATATTGGCAGTTGAGACTCCCAGGTACTGGAGGATGCTGCGCAGTTTTACAAGATACTGTCTGGCTTCCTCCGCAGAGCTAATGTCCGGCTCGCCGACAATTTCCATCAGCGGTGCCCCGGAACGATTGACATCCACCAGGCTGTAGGATTCTCCGCCCGTAGTGCGGTGTAGTAGTTTGGCGACATCCTCCTCAAGATGAACGCGGGTGATGCCTATCCGTTTTTTATTACCGTTGGCATCTATATTGAGCCATCCCTGACAACCCACGGGTGCGTCATACTGCGATATCTGATAGCCTTTCATAAGATCGGGGTAGGGGTAGTTCTTGCGGTCAAACTTCGTACAACCGGAGATGGTGCAGTTAAGAGCCAGGGCGGTCATAATTGTATATTCTATCGCCTGTTCATTTATAGTAGGCAGAACACCGGGCATTCCCAGGCAGACCGGGCAGACATGAGTATTGGGAGCGGCATTGGCATATTCGGTGCCGCAGCGGCAATACATCTTGCTGACAGTATTAAGCTGGGCATGCACTTCCAGCCCGATAACGGTTTCATAATCCATTTACTTCAATCCTTTAGTAGCCTATTCAGTATAGCAACAACGGCTATGGCTGACAAGAAAAAGAGTGGCATAAGTAAAAGCCGATGGTACCGGGTTAATAAACGGTTTTTACTGTGCTATAATTCCCGTATGGGGATATAGCTCAGCTGGGAGAGCGCTGCGTTCGCATCGCAGAGGTCGGGGGTTCGAATCCCCCTATCTCCACTTTAAAATTTAGTTCGTTTAAAGTGAAACGAAATGAAAATTAATAAATTAAGAATGTTGTTGATTCTGGCTGTAGCGTCTGCTATGGCCTGCATCCTCCAGGTGATAGGGCTGGTGCTTTACCTTGGTAGATCGCCCAATGACTGGGTCGGCATCGGACTATACAGCGCTACAATAATTGCCTTTGCTGTGGCGGCTTTCGGTTTCTTTGCCCAGTGGAAGCGACAAAAATCCGGAGATTAACTTCTAGCTGAAGAAAACAATTTTACCGGTTATCAGCCACGTGCGCAACCCCCTGCGCCACCATATCAACTTCGAACTGTACCCTGTTTTTCATCAGTTCATCACTTCTGGCCTTCAGCTCTTTAATTCTGGGAGCAAGCTCGTCCAGAGTGAGCTTGCCTGTTTCAAGGGCATCGTAGAGTCTGGACAACCTGGCCTGCACATCACCCTGTTCTGCATCAATGGAAATAAGTTTATCCTTGAACATACTAATGGATGAGTCCAGTTCGTCATTCACCAATTTTACCAGACTTTCCAGGTTTTCCGGGTTAAGCACTCTTTCTTTCACCTGCTCGATAATCAGCCCTTCCAGCTTATCTTTGGGCAGGCTTTTAGCGCTGCAGGCTTCTTTGCCCTGTTTATAATTCCTATTACAGACATAATAGTAGTACTGATGCGATTTAGCGCTGCGGCCAATCATGGCATGCCCACAGGCGCAAAAGGGAAGACCGCTAAGAAGATAAAAACTGGGCACGGTTCGTGGATGAACAGCTACCGGAGCATTTAACGCCATTTTACTGCGTATCTGCTGGAAGGTTTGCTTATCAATTATTGCCGGCCAGGCATCCTCTACTCTCACAGGCAGCTCATTGCCGTGGATAGCGTGGTGTCCCGGTCTCCCGCCCCATACAAGGGTACCACAGTAGGCTTCGTTGGTAAGCACTTTATGAATGGTGGTCTTTCCCCACCTCTTCCCAGTGCTCGTGCGAAAGGCATCTTTATTCAATGCCCTGGCAATTTCTTTGCAACCCTCACCTTTGCCGGCCATGTTAAATATCCGGCGTATGACCTGCCCCCTAAAAAGTAGTCCAGTCTTAATGTTAGACTTTGGACTTAAGGAAAGGGGGAATAAGATGGCCAGAAAGATTTACACTCCGGAGCAGATAATCAATAAGCTAAGGGAAGCGGAGATTTACTTAAGCCAGGGAAGCAGTATTGGCGAAGCCAGCAGGAAGATAGGGGGTAACAGAGCAGACTTACTACCGATGGCACAAGGACCATGTATGGAGCTATGATTTCGTAATGGCCAGAACATCTGATGGTAGATCATTTCGAATACTGACCTTGATTGATTAATATAGCAGGGAGTGTCTGTCTCTGCTGGCTATTCGCCGTGCTGTTACAATGTTACAATCTTTTAAATTTTTCCTTAGTTGCCAACGACAACTCGTTTTAACCTCAGCCTCAGCCCGGGAGCACTGGAATCGTTTTAGATATGTCACCCGCTTGAAACATATAGTTCCCCCCAGGCAAAGAGGCTCCATAGAAATCAACTTGCTTGGTCTCACCAGGGCCGAGAGTTACACTAATGACTAATGTTTTGGTATACACTGGATTATCCACTTCGGTAACATCAGTAACTATTATTGGAATATCGCAACTCACCTGACTATTCCCAGTATTGGTTACAACTAAAGAAATATTAAAAGGTATATCCCCTTCGACTGTAGAACTTGGCAGTATAAGTTCTAACACCAAGCAATCGGTTGGCTGATTATTGGTTGTTGTTGTAGTTATAATCGTTGGAGTGGTCGTAGTTGGTGGTATTACGGGTACGACAACAGGATATCCTGCTGCCTCCCAATCAGTTATACCACCTAACATATTATATACTTCTGCAAAATTGAGTGACCTCATTAACTCCATGGCGGAGGCACTCCGCACTCCTGACTTACAGTAGAGGAGATAGGTAGTACACCTATCCAATGACTCAACTTCTGCCGCAAAGACACCGCCATTCCAATCCAGGAGAATAGAGCCTTCTATATAGCTTACGGCACGCTCTTTAGGTGTCCTGATGTCAAGAAAGACAAATTCTGGATTATCTAAATTGGCTTGAATCATGGCATTTGCTTCGGTAACAGTAATGCTTTCAGTAGTTTGGAAAGTTATTGTAGTGGTTGTTATAGTTTCTGTGGTAGTAATGATATGCGTCGTGGTGACTGGCTCAGCTGTGCAACCTATTGCAAAAACTGCACCTACCACTAAAATAGCTGCCAGACAAACGTATAGTGTATGAGTAATTGCCTTCAAATAGCACCTCCCTTATCATAATTTGTAAGTTAATTATTATATATCCAAGTTTTCATAATGCAGAAACCTGAGAATTCTATAAATCGTGTTCCAGTTTACATTTAATATGAGTACAGATGGCTACATTTAGTTAAAAGCCTCCGCTATATAGTATATGCCGACTCCCATAAAAATGAGTGCCATTAAAATACGCATCACCCTTTCTGCCTTACTGAGGTTGGCAACCCATTTTGATAAGAACGAAACGCTAACCATAAGCAGAACGCCGAAGATAATCACAAGGAATCCTGATCCGATACCAAACATGGATGGTAGCAACATACCGGCATCTGCTGTTAGTGCCAGCGGTATCAGTACAGCAAAAAACAGTACAGCGCTATAAGGGCAGAAGGCCAGAGCGAATATAACACCCATAACAAAGGAGCCCCAAAGGCCTCGGTCGGCAAACCTCTTGCCCAGAGCAGCCATTCTACCCCCGCCACCGAAAGAGATCTTATGAGCTACCAGCATCAGGATACCGGTAATGAGCAGAAGAGGGCCTAACAAATAGGTACCCACATCCTCGAGATAATTGCGTATGGCCGGCACTTCCATGCCAATGCCGATAATAAGGGTCCCCAGCAGTGTATAGGTGACCATACGTCCTAGGGAATATAGCAGGCTGGCAATTAAAGCAAATCTGCGGTCTGCCAGACGCTGGCTGACATAGGCTATGGCTGCAACATTGGTAGCCATAGTACAAGGCCCGAGGCCTGACATAATCCCCAGAAATAAGGCGGTTAACACTGGTATCGTGCTGTTTATAGCCAGGTTTTGGAAGAAATCAGAGATACCTGCCATATTATCCTCCTATTAGTGCCTTGTCCAGTTCGCTCTTTAAAAGATCGATGAACTTGGATTTGAGTATCTCGTTCTCACCGGTATGGTCTAGATACAGCCATATATCACCTACTATACGAGTGCTGCTCGCACCACCCTTGACCTCGGTAATAAAAAAACTGAATGTTGTAGCATTAAATTCAGCCATTACTTCAGAGTTAGCTGGGTCTTTGGTGTCGTAAGAAACATAGGTTAGCTTACCGCTATCCAACTGAGCCTTGTAATCGTTAGTCATTGTCGTATCAATCCATTCTGAGGCCAGAGTTAGACAGAGACAGGAGTCGGATTCGTAGAAATAAGTAACCTTAACTATGTCATGGGGACCGGGCGGAAGGTTAGTAGTGCTGGTGTTAGTATTAGTTGCCGAGCTGCCACAGGCCGTAATGGTAAAGAGTAAAAATACTAAAGCAAGGAAACCGAGAGTTTTAGCTTTCATAAGAGTTTAGTTCCTTTTCAAAATAGTATTGTGTTTTATTCTTTTTCAGCAGCATTCTTAAACAGTTCTATCAACTTCTCTTTCGAAGGCACCTGCCCACTCAAGACTACCTTTTCATTGATAACCAGCCCCGGGGTGGCAAGGATGGAGTATTCCAGCATCTTGACTATATCGCCCACCTCTTCCACCTCGGCTTCCAGCTTAATCTCATCGACAACTTCTCTCACTACCTGTGCCAGCTTGTGGCATTTGGCGCAGCCGGTTCCAAGTATCTTTATATTCATTAAATCTCCCTTACCGTTTAGGCTATCAACCCGAATATATAGCCAGTTATGGTAGCCATTATTACTACCAGAATAATATAAGTCAGGGTTTTTTTAGTGCCCATAATGCTACGGATGGCCAGCATATTCGGCAGGGATAATGCCGGGCCTGCCAGCAGTAATGCCTGCGCCGGTCCTTTGCCCATCACCAGGCCCATAAAAGTCTCCACGATAGGCACTTCCGTCAGGGTAGCGAAGTACATTATGGAGCCCAGAAAAGAAGAAATAAAGTTGGACAGCAAACTGTTGCCGCCGACGGCATTGGCGATTACGGATTCGGGGATAGCCACCTTCAGTATACCGGCGATAAATACCCCCACCAGCAGCCAGGGGATTATGCGCCGCACGAAGAGAGCCGTCTCCTTCATCCACTCCTTGATTTCGGTCAGGCTGAACCAGCGCCAGAGAAAAAGCCAGGGCAGCAAGAAGAATACCGCCTACTATCCACTGTTGAGAGGTGACAAATACCAGAATACCGATGAGAACGGCAAAAAAGGCAAGCTGAATCCAGGGGCTTTTACCTTCATCCTTATCTATTGCCGTAGTAAAGGCGGTATCGTTTTTAACAGACTCTTCTTTTCTGTACATAAGCGCCATAATAAGACCCATAACTACAGAGAATAGGACAGCGCCGATGGCACGGGCGGCGCCCATATCGTAACCCAGTATGTTGGCGGAGTAGACGATAGCCAGCACATTGATAGCCGGGGCGGCATACAGGAAGGTGATGGCCGGTCCCAGCCCGGCACCCCGCTTGTAAATGCTGCCGAAGAGGGGCAATACGGTACAGGAACATACCGCCAGCACCGTCCCGGAAACCGAAGCCACGCCGTAAGAGACGATTTTTTTAGCTTTAGGGCCGAAGTATTTCAGTATGGCCGCCTGTGACAGAAAAACGGCGATGCCGCCGGCTATGAAAAAAGCGGGCACCAGG
>JBDRFC010000033.1:0-2535 GCA_043819155.1 Chloroflexota bacterium
GGGGTCAGCATCTATGGCTATGACGGAGTAACCGGACTCAGCAAATGTCCCGGCAAGGAGGGCTGCTAATATTGTCTTGCCTACGCCGCCTTTACCGCTAATAGCAATCTTCATAAAAATCTTTGTTTCTGCTATACTATAGTAGATTTTTACAGGTAATAAGTCTACTAGAATAAGGTTGCTATTGGATACCATTTGTTATAATGCAATAAGGCTTAGTTACTGAAAAAGCATAAAATATAAACAGCAATAGGTAGCTAGTATAAGGTAAAGCCGATTAAATCGTCAAGTCTTTAAGTCCCTGCCGAATCTAAGCCCACCGGCATTTAGGAGTGATAGAGTCTGTAATGCATCATACACTGCCTTTCTATGGATGGCATCAGCACAGGTTTCTGAAGATTTATATGTTCCTGATTAAGCTGACACGCATACCGGTGGTGGGCAGGTTGGGACGCTGGTTAGCCAACAGCTATGGCAGGTCAAAACACGGCGGCTACCTTATTACACTGGGGGAGGCAGAGCAGATAATAGATGCCTCCAATAGCGCAGCCCTGGGCCCATGTAGCTGCCGACAGGCTTTTCACAATTGTGATTTACCGATAATGACGGAAGTAGTCGTCGCTGCCGGAAGAGAAGTATATACCAGGAAATATAACAAAGAGTTCAAGCAGATTTCAAAAGAGGAAGCCAAGGGAATATTAAGAAAATACCACCGCAGTAACGTAATACATACTATTATGCACTGCCAGGGTATGTTCTATGCTATCTGTACCTGCTGTACCTGCTGTTGCGTACCTTACCGCTTGAAAAAAGATTATAATATAGAGTTCGCTCTGATAAGAAACAAGGATATCGTTGCCGATTACAAGAAGCAGTTGGCAGAAGCGGAGGCATAGATGCAAATAAGAAAGAAATACAAGGATATAAAACCGGAACTACTTTTTGACGAACTCAAGGATCTTATTGCCAAGCAGGGGGCTATAATAGGTGATTCCAAAATGGAAACCTATTCTCTACCCAATGATTCATCATCTTTTATTTCCCGGGGCACACTGACATCTAAAATACAGACCGAGCCTGATAAACCGGCCGGGGCATGCATCCAGGGACACATCGTCGGCTCTGCCAGGGGTGAGACCAAGCTGCTGCTTGATATTGATGACAGCCTCTTTTCCAGTGACAAGGTGGCTTCACTCCAGAATGACCTTGACTTTTTGCTTGGCTCTTATGAGATAAAAGAATAATAGGCATATCAGGCTTGTCCATAACACCGTTTATATTACTTAGTCTATTTGAAGAATATGGTGCTGTAGGCTATAATCAGCCTTAATCTTTGAATTTGCAGGAGATGACTTTTGATTAGAAGCCATAGCTGTGGCCAGTTGAATAAGAAGAGCATTGGAGAAAAAGTAACCCTGGCCGGCTGGGTCGACCGGCGCCGCGACCACGGCGGGCTTATATTCATCGACCTGCGGGATAGAGAAGGCCTGGTACAGGTGGTCTTTAACCCGGAGAGGTCGAGTTCCTGCCATGAGATAGCCAGCCAGCTGCGGAATGAATATGTTATCTGTACCAGCGGTAAGGTAGCCCACCGCCCACACGGCACCGAGAACCCCAAACTGGCAAGTGGTGAAGTTGAGGTTATTGCCGATAGAATTGATATACTGAATACATCCAAGACACCACCCTTCTATATTAATGAGGACACAGAGGTCGATGAGAACCTGCGTCTGAAATACCGCTACCTGGACCTGAGGCGGTCTCATATGAAGGAAAACCTTGTTCTGAGACACCGGGTAGTAAAATTCATGCGTGATTTTCTGGATGCCAGGGGTTTTATTGATGTAGAAACGCCAATCCTTATAAAGAGCACTCCGGAGGGGGCCCGTGATTACCTGGTACCCAGCCGTATTTACCCGGGTAGGTTCTATGCCCTGCCCCAGTCACCGCAACAGCTGAAACAGCTACTTATGGTAGCCGGCATTGAGAAGTACTACCAGATAGCCAGGTGTTTCCGTGATGAGGATACCCGTGCTGACCGCCAGCCCGAGTTCACCCAGCTTGACATCGAAATGAGCTTTGTTGACGAGGATGACATAATAAACCTGCTTGAGGAGCTCTTTACCAGCCTGGTAGAGACAATAAAACCGGAGATAAAGCTGGTTAAACCCTTCCCCCGTTTGACCTATGCCGAGACGATGAAGCGTTACGGCACCGACAAGCCTGATTTACGCTTCGGCATGGAGCTGAAAGATATCACCGATATAGCTGAACAAACAGAATTTGCCGTATTTAAATCTATTATAGCCGAAGGTGGCAGGGTAAAGGGAATATGTGCAACCGGCTGCGCCAGCTATTCGCGTCATCAGCTTGATGAACTGAACGAGATAGCCAGGAGCGCAGGTGCCAAGGGTCTGTTAACCATATCGCTGGACAGCTCGGTGGACAGCCTTGATACACTAACCATAGAAAAGATTAGGTCGGTAGCCGCCAAGTATCTCACCATAGAGCAGATTAAGGAAATGGCTGTACGAC
>JBDRFC010000034.1:0-4966 GCA_043819155.1 Chloroflexota bacterium
CGCCGAACATATAATGCTGGTTGACCTGGGGCGCAATGACATCGGGCGCGTAAGCCAGCCGGGTACGGTTGAGGTCAGCGAACTTATGGAAGTAGAGCGCTATTCTCACGTTATGCATCTTGTAACACATGTCCAGGGTAAGCTGCGTAATGATATGAGCGCCATAGATGCCCTTAAAGCCTGCTTCCCTGCCGGCACTGTATCCGGAGCGCCCAAGATTCGGGCTATGCAGATAATTGCCGAGCTTGAGCCGGAAAAGAGGGGACCTTATGCCGGGGCTGCCGGCTACTTCTCCTTCTCTGGAAATATGGATATGGCTATCGCTATAAGGACGATGGTGGTCAGCGAGGGTATTGCCTATGCCCAGGCGGGTTGTGGTATCGTCTACGATAGCGTTCCCGAACGTGAATATGAAGAGACGATGAGCAAAGCACGGGCTCTGCTAAATGCAATCAGCCAGGCTGAGGGGAAATATGATACTGCTGATTGATAACTATGACAGCTTCACCTATAACCTGTTCCAGTACCTTAGCGAGCTGGGGGAAGAGGTAGTGGTGGTGCGCAATAATAAAACAGATATTGGGGTTATTGAGGGGATGAAACCGGAGAGGATAGTCATCTCACCCGGGCCATCGACACCACTGCATGCCGGCATCTCCAACGATGTTATAAAGCACTTCGGTCCCAGACTGCCAGTACTGGGTGTCTGTCTGGGGCACCAGTGTATCGGTTACAGCTATGGTGGACAGGTGATACAGGCTGATAAGATTATGCACGGCAAATCTTCTTTAATACACCACAGCGGACGGGGGGTATTTTCCGGGCTACCCAACCCCTTTTCCGCCATCCGCTATCATTCGCTGATGGTGCAGCGTGATGGGCTGCCGGAATGTTTTGAAATAACAGCCTGGACGGAAGATGGCACTATTATGGGATTAAAACATAAAAGATACCCGGTGGAGGGTGTCCAGTTCCACCCCGAATCATTTATGACAGAGCAGGGGAAAGAGGTACTAAAGAATTTCCTGAGCAAGGAGTAAAAGGTGATTAAAGAAGCTATTAGAATGCTGGTTGAGGGGCGTTCGCTGACGATAGAGCAGGCGGAGGGAGTAATGAAAGAGATTATGTGTGGAGAGGCAACTCCGGCGCAGTTCGGTGCCTTTGTCACAGCTCTCAGACTCAAGGGTGAGACGGTGGATGAAATTGTTGGCATGGTAAAGATAATGAGAGATAAGGCAATCCATGTGAAAATAAATGAACCGGTGGTGGATACATGCGGCACCGGCGGTGATGCTGCCGGCACCTTTAATATCTCTACGGCAACGGCTTTTGTGGCTGCCGGCGCCGGGTTAAAGGTGGCAAAACATGGCAACCGCGCTATGAGTAGCCAGTGTGGCAGTGCCGATGTCCTTGAAGCCCTGGGGATTAAAATAGACTTTGATGCGGATGGCGTAAGGCGTTGCATAGAAGAGGTGGGCATTGGCTTCATGTTTGCCCCTTTGTTTCATCCGGCAATGAAATATGCCGCCGCCCCTCGGCGGGAGATTGGTGTTCGTACTGTATTTAATCTTATAGGCCCCCTGACGAATCCGGCTGGCGCCAAAGCCCAGGTGGTGGGCGTCGCTGATAGGGTAATGGCAGAAAAGATAGCGATGGTGCTTGAATTCCTAGGTTGCCGCCATGCGCTTGTGGTTCACGGCGAGAACGGATTGGATGAAATTGCCATCAACGGCAGGACCATAATATATGAATTAAAGGAAGATGAAATTGAAAGCTATCATATCAGCCCCGGGGATTTCGGCTTGCAAGAGGCTGGACTGGATAGCATAAGAGGCGGCACTGCTGCTGAGAATGCTGACATACTGCGGAATATTTTATCGGGCAGCAGGGGAGCTCAGCGTGATGTTGTGCTTATGAACGCTGCTGCGGTACTGCTGGCCGGGGATAAGGTTGAAAATCTAGAGCAGGGAGTCAAACTGGCTGAAGAGGTGATAGATAGCGGCAGGGCAATGCAAAAGATGGAACAGATGATTGCCTTCAGCCAGGCTTGATAACGGGGTGCAAATGATTTTGCAAAAGATAGTAAATGACACAAGGCTGGAACTTGAAAATATAAAGAAACGCCTGCCATTAGAAAAGCTTGAGAAAATGGCAATAGAGCAGACGGTGCCTCTTGACCTGGCATCGGCACTGTGGGGTGGTGATGTTAAACTAATTGCCGAAATAAAGAAGGCTTCGCCTTCAAGGGGGGTCATTCGGGATGATTTTGACCCGTTGAAGATAGCGAAGACCTATGCCTCTAATGGTGCCGCGGCGATATCAGTACTAACCGAACCGAAATACTTTCAGGGTAGCCTTGATTACCTGAAACGGGTAGGGGATGAGCTGGGTAATAAAAGAATACCGCTGCTGAGGAAGGATTTTATATTTGACCCGTATCAAGTATATCAATCGCGGGCATATGGCGCCGATAGTCTGCTGCTTATCGTAGCTGTTCTGGAGCCGGAAAAATTAAAGGAATTGCTGTCATTAAGCCACCGGCTGGGTATGAAATGCCTGGTGGAGGTGCATAATGAAGCCGAGCTCGAGATAGCCCTGGGAAGTAGTGCCGGCATTATAGGTATAAACAACCGCGATTTAAATACTTTTGAAGTAGATTTAGCTACTACGGAAAGATTAAGACCGCTTATTCCATCAGACAGGATAGTCGTCAGCGAGAGTGGTATAAAGAACAGGAATGATATGGAAAAATTAAAAGTGTGGGGAGTTAATGCCGCGCTTGTCGGCGAGGCGCTGATGTCTTCGCCGGATATTGCTGACAAGATGAGGGGATTGTTGTGGCAAAGATAAAAATTTGCGGGCTGACCAATGAAGCAGACGCTATTGCTACCGCTAAAGCCGGTGCCGATTTTCTGGGGCTGGTTTTTGCCCAGAGCAAACGACAGGTTTCTCCGGATAGGGCATTACAGATTGTTAAAGCGGTTCATAAACTAAAGCAGCGCCCGTTGATTGTCGGCGTCTTTGTCAATATGCCAGCCGGGGAAGTAAACAGCACTGCCCAATATTGCCGTCTTGATCTGGTACAGCTTAGCGGTGATGAAAGCTGGCGTTATTGCCGTGAAATTGAACGTCCGCTTATAAAGGTAATTCATATGGAGGCTGCCCGGACAGCCAGCCAGGTATTGTCTGAGATAGAAGAGGGCTACAGGTCGGGCTTGAAACAAAAACCTGTCTGCCTTCTTGATACAAAAACAGAGGATGCCTATGGTGGGACAGGCAAGGTTTTTGATTGGAGACTGATTGAGGAGGTATCAGGCAGATACCCGGTGATAATTGCCGGCGGGCTTTCACCGCAAAACGTCGGCAGTCTTATAATGCAGGTAAATCCCTGGGGAGTTGATATCTCCAGCGGTGTTGAAAGTGGTGAGGAAAAGGATATACAGAAAATAAATGCTTTTATAGAAGCCGTGAGGCAGGCAGAGAAGGAGGTGAAAATTGCAGCCGGATAAGAGGGGCTATTTTGGCGAATACGGCGGTAGATTTGTTCCTGAGACACTGATACCGGTGCTTGATGAGCTGGAGGCAACCTATCGGGAAGTAAAAAAGGATGCAGTCTTCTGGGATGAGTTTGAATCACTATCACGGGACTATTCGGGCAGACCAACGCCGCTATATGAAGCAGAGGGAATGGCAAAGCATAGCGGCGGCGCCAGAATATTTCTTAAAAGGGAAGACCTGACTCATACCGGCGCCCACAAGATTAATAATGCCCTGGGGCAGGGATTGCTTGCCCAAAAAATGGGCAAACGACGCGTAATTGCCGAGACCGGCGCCGGGCAACACGGAGTAGCCACCGCTGCCGTATGCGCCAAACTGGGGCTTACGTGTATTGTTTATATGGGGGAAGAGGATGTAAGGAGGCAGGCGCTGAATGTATTTCGTATGAAATTGATGGGTGCCGAGGTAAGGACTGTTTGCGAAGGCAGCCGGACATTAAAAGACGCTATCAATGAAGCCATCAGAGATTGGGTGACAAATGCCCGGGATAGCCACTACCTGCTGGGTTCGGTTGTCGGTCCCTCACCTTACCCGCGAATGGTGCGTGATTTCCAGTCTATAATCGGAAAGGAGACCAGAAAGCAGATAAAAGATAAGACCGGCAGATTGCCGGATTATATAGTCGCCTGTGTCGGTGGTGGCAGCAATGCTATCGGCATTTTCTATCCATTCTTAAAAGATGAGGGTGTTAAGCTTATCGGGGTGGAGGCAGCGGGTAAAAGTTTGGAAAGCGGTATGCATGCAGCAACGCTGGTTGCCGGCAGCATCGGTATCCTGCATGGAACCAAATCCTATCTTTTACAGGATATAGACGGGCAGATAAAACAGACACACAGTATATCTGCCGGGCTTGATTATCCCGGGGTAGGCCCGGAGCATAGTTACCTTAAAGATAGCGGGAGGGTAAAGTACGTTGCTGTGGATGATGGGCAGGCACTTGATGGATTCAGGCTTTTGTGTAGCACAGAGGGCATTATGCCGGCAATGGAATCGGCCCATGCCATATATTATGCCGCAAAGCTGGCAGGTTCGTTGAACAAAGACAAAATTATGGTAATAAATCTTTCCGGTCGCGGGGATAAAGATATAGATATAGTGGCTGAGGCATTAGGAGCTGATTTATGAGTTGCATAGATGATATATTTAAAAAACAGAAGAAAAAAGCGCTTATCGCCTATGTAACCGTGGGTTATCCAAGCATTGAAGCAACAAGGGAAGTGGTGCCACTGCTTGCTGAAAGCGGTTGTGATATTGTGGAATTGGGTATACCCTTTTCAGACCCGATGGCAGATGGCGCTACTATACAGAAAGCCAGCTTCTGCGCCCTGCAGAACGGAGTTACCCCGAAGAATTGTCTTGAGCTGGCACGACAGCTGCGGCAGGAGGTAAACATACCGCTGGTGTTTAT
>JBDRFC010000035.1:0-2621 GCA_043819155.1 Chloroflexota bacterium
AGTCATTGAGGGTAACACATTATCGGAGCCATTGGTGAAGGCGGTCTATGCAAAGGTGCTGCAAGCCGGCGGCAACCCGCTGCTGATGATGCAGCCAGCGGGCGTCGAAGAAATATATTATAAATATGCCTCTGAAGAACAGTTGCAGCATGTGCCAGAGCCGGCAAAGCTAATTGTTGAGACCTATGACGCCCGTATCCTAGTCTGGGGCATAGAGAACACCAGGGCGTTAACCAGCGTTAATCCGGCCAAGACGGTGCTGCACAGCCGTTCAAGGCTGGATTTGATGAAGACCTCCCTGCAGCGCTCCGCCAGCGGAGAGCTGCGCTGGGTGCTGGCGCTTTATCCGACCAATGCTCCGGCTCAGGATGCCGAGATGAGCCTATCCGAATATGAGGACTTCGTCTATGGAGCCTGTATGCCTGAAATGGATGACCCCATCGGCTACTGGAAACGTTTTTCAGCCAGGCAACAGAAAATAGTAGACTGGCTGAAGGGTAAAAAACGTGTTTGTGTTACCGGACCCGGGACCGATTTGAGCTTGAGTGTAGAGGGCAGGAAATTCATAAACTGCGACGGCAAATGCAATATGCCTGACGGGGAGGTGTTTACCGGACCGGTGGAGGACAGCATGGAAGGACATGTTTATTTCTCCTACCCGGCAACCTATAACGACAGAGAGGTTAGCGGCGTAAGGTTGTGGTTTGAAAAGGGCAAGGTTGTTAAAGCCAGCGCCGAGAAGAATGAGCAGTTTTTACTAAAGACGCTGGATACCGACGAAGGGGCGAGGCGCATAGGTGAGTTTGCTATCGGCACGAATGAAGGCATAACCAGATTCACCCGTCAGATACTGTTCGATGAAAAGATAAACGGCAGTTTCCACATGGCGCTGGGCGCCGGTCTCCCGGAGACAGGCAGCTGCAATGAATCGGCGATACACTGGGATATGGTCTGCGACCTGCGCCAGGGCGGTGAAATACGGGTCGACGATCAGCTTTTACATAAAGACGGTAAGTTTATCCTGAAGTTTTAATACAGGGCAAGGAGGTGAGTGATATGTCCACGCTATTGCTGACCCGCAGCCAAGTCGAATCCCTGCTGGATATAAGAGAGGTGATAGAAGCTGTCCAAGATGCATTTGTGGCGTTAGCGGAAGGCAGGGCGGCTATGCCACCCAAGGCTTATGTTGTCCTTGAAAAAGGGGATTTCAGGGCGATACCCTCCGTTTTACCGGGCGCTGTTGGTTTGAAGTGGGTAAATGTACACACAGAAAACAAGTGCAGGGGTTTACCAACTGTTATGGCTGTCATGATATACAATGACCCGCAAACCGGCTATCCTCTGGCAGTACTGGATGCCACCAGTATAACCGCGTACCGTACCGGGGCAGCATCGGCTGTCGCATCTAAATACCTGGCGCGCCCGGAATCGAAAAGCCTGGGTATTATAGGCGCCGGCAGCCAGGCATACACACAGATTGAAGCTCATATGGAGCTTTTTAAAATAGAGGTAATCAATATATTTGATTTATCGCCAGCTGCCGTTGAAGTTCTGATTAGAAACCTGCCGCAGTATCCACTGAAAAGCTGCTCACTTGAAGATGCAGCGGCGTCTGATATCGTCTGTACACTGACGACGGCGCGGGCACCGTTTCTGGGAAAAGAAATGATTAAACCGGGCACACACATAAATGCCGTGGGGGCAGACGCCAAAGGCAAACAGGAGCTGGAGTTACCCCTTTTGAAAGATGCTGTCGTTGTTGTTGATGACATTGTGCAGGCGGAAAAAGCCGGCGAAATTAACATGCCGGTCAGCCGTGGTGAATATTCGCCGAAAGAGGTTTATGCCACGTTGGGAGAAGTAATTACCGGGCGGAAGCGGGGCAGGGTGGATGACAAATCTATCACTGTATTTGATTCAACCGGTGTCGCTATAGAAGATCTGGCGGTGGCAAAATTAATATATGAAAAGGCGCAGAAAATTGGGGGATACAAAAGCATAGACTTTATAGAAGGCTAGAATACTATCCTAAAGCTGCCTGCACACCGGAATAAATAAACCAAATGCCAAAACCGATAAGAGAAAGGCTGCATATCACAAACAGCCATTGCCTTATCAGCCAGCCACGTTTTGTAGTCCCAGTTTTATAGGTTACGATTGATGCAACCGGGTACCATATGAGGTTAGGTACCTCTGCTGAAATTATGAATGCCAGCAAACCGGCGATGCCGAACTGGCGGAATTGCATCACGAACATACTGCCTATGGTTAGCCACCAGGGGAGAAACATTGGATTGAACAGTGTGGCAAGGATACCAAGAAGAAAGGCGTTGTGACGAATTTCCTTTTCACCTTTGACTATGGCTGTGCGTGAGCGGAACATATGGATACCCAGCCAGATAATGAGAAAGCCGCCGATAATGTTGAGAGATGACTGCACCGGCGATGCCTGTAAAAAATCACCTAAACCGAAGTAGATAATAATTATTATAGATGTGTCTATCAAAACGTGGGCAATAGCTATCTGAAGGCCTGCCCAGGGAGATTTGATGCTCTTGGCGATAGTGACCACCAAAATAGGGCCCGGGGTTACGGCACTGGCAAGCGATACCAGAAAAGCG
>JBDRFC010000036.1:0-14024 GCA_043819155.1 Chloroflexota bacterium
AGTGTAGCGATTTATTGGATACTAAGTGAATCTGAGGCTACAGTACCCAACATGAGTGGAGGGAAGGGGCTAGTAGCTAATAGCTCGTAGTGTATAATTCCTTCTTAGTTGCCAATTGAATTTAGCAAATAGTTAGAAAAATGAAAAAGCCCCAAAACTATTTAATATTTCGAGACTTTATTAGCTTCAAATTTGGTAGCGGGGGTTGGACTTGAACCAACGACCTTCGGGTTGTTGGCCTGACTTTATCTCAAACTCTGCCTTTACCGATACCATACCGTATTTAGTCTAGTATTACTGCTGGTGGTGCGGGCAACAATTTCTAAGATTTATTAAGTATATATTTATCCCTGAAAAGGCCTTTTTATCTCCGCATAATAACGGTGTAGCGCCGTGAAAATGAGGGCATAGGGGGGATAAATATGGGGCTGCTATAGCATCTATCCATAGATTTTGGTACACACTAGTTAAGATATCAAAAAAGGTGCGGTTAAAAGGGTGCGCTCCGTTCTGAAAACAAGTCCTTATGTGTGCGTAATGGATGTGAAAGAGTTTTCTTTATTGAACAATCTAGTATTTTGTTAAATCCCAACTTGTAAATCTATTCCAATTAAGTATCTATCGTATTAATTAAGTTTCATTTTCAAAATAATACATATCGTGTCCACATTCCCTACATATTCCCGATTCTATGTTCGGATTGTTTTGCAAATCGTTTATGGTATAACAGTTACGGCAGATATTATCCGGAGTATATAATATATGGCCACAGTCGCTGCATACGTAAAAGAACTTATATTTATCAAATACAAGTTGTCCTTCGATACACTGGGGACAGCTAAAGCCATCCAGTTCAAGTTGTATAACCTTCTCAATGATATCGATATGGTCTAATAAAGAATCTATTATTCTATAGACTGGGTCTGTAATATTCTTGAATCTACCACTTTGGGCTATCCTACGTTCACTCGAAGGAGCATACTTACCTACAGCTTTTTCACTTACCCCAACCTTTTCAGCAGTCTCTTTCTGGAGATATCCCTGTTTACGTAGCTCCCGTATTTCATTCACTTTTGCCTTATATAATTTCCCCATTTCTACCTCCAATTTACCATTGTATTAATACTGAATTAACTATGTAATAGCATTGTATTAGATATGATATCACCAATATTCCATCGAAAATCACATAGATACACTGAATTACTTCTATTCATCTTTAGTGGTAGCACAATTTCTTAATTCTTGTCAATCAATATTGGAAAATAAAGGCTGAAATGAACCTAATAAGCATAGAATTTCACCAGATAGCTGGAATACTCAATACACCTATGATGAAAGTAAAAAAGTGAAGGATATCAACGAAATGAACTCAGGGAAAATCAGGGAAAATGGGATTACTAAGAGTGAATTAGCGAGGTTGAAAGTAGGTCCATAGTTCTAAGGCAATAAATTTACCATTATCTCTTTGTAAAATAACTTCATCTTTATTTTAATTGCGGACAAACATTTCTATATATCGCTGAGGTCAAGTATCCAATCATCTGTTATCTTTTTATCTGTTTTTTCACCTGGTTGATCTTCTAGCATATCAATAGCCTTTCTTAAATGTTTATCTGTAATTGAGAGATAAACCTGGGTTGTTGCTAGATTTTCATGACCCAATAGTTCCTGCACAACCCGAATATTTGCACCTTTTACTAGTAAATCCGTTGCGAACTTATGTCTTAGTGAATGGGTATGTAAATCATTAAGTCCTGCTTTTTTTGCGAATTGTTTAATCTTATTACTAATGGAGGGAGCTTTTAAACCCAATACTTTCTCATTGGGCTGTCTACCTTTAACAAAGTTTTGTAATCTTTTGGCCATGGCGGGAAATAGAGGTATAATCCTGTCTTTGCCACCTTTACCTTCCCTAATTACAAGGAAGTCAGCATGTATATCTTTAACTTTCAGGTTTGCCAGTTCCCCTCTTCTCATTCCACTGTTCAATGCCAATTCTATGAGTAGTATATCTCTAATGATGCTTTTTTTATGGCTCCTTTTGTCTTGTACGGCTTCTAGCAACTGTTTTATCTCTTCATCCTCGGTAATTGGTGGTAATGATCTGGGGATCTTGATTGTAAGGTCAAAGGCTTCACCATACCATCTCATGAAACATCTAATCATCTGGGTATAGCGATAAAGAGTCCTGGGTTTTCTACTTGCGTATTGTGCTAGAAAAGACTTGGCTAGTTCAGGTGTTGGTGGGAATTCTCCAAGGTAATCCTTGAACTTAGCTAGAATAGTACGTGTGTCTTTTAGGTTCTTTTCATTATGGAGTTTTAGGATTAGATCACTGTCATAGAGCTTGAGCAGCTCTTCATTTTTCATTTGTCTTAACCTCAACCGCCTCTTCCCCTCCGGTCCAAGTAAAACTTCTAGAAGTTCCCTTATAGGTAGTTCTTCAGGCAGAACCGATGGCATGGTGGGCGATACTGGATTTGAACCAGTGACCTCTGCGATGTCAACGCAGCGCTCTAACCAACTGAGCTAACCGCCCCTCAATACAACAATTTTACTAGACACTCTTCTTTGCAGTCAAGCGTTCCGATATATAGACTATCTTTTATTCCTTAGCCTGTTATCAATAATACTAACCGTAAAGAGGAGCAATGCACAAATTAAAAGGGCATACAAATCAAGATATTTTATATCAAATATTTTACTTATAAGAGCTGCTGAACCCCCGCCGATTAGTGCCATCAACGCCCCCAGGGGGGTGACTTTTAGCCTGTTCTTATAGAAGCCGGCTATCACCGGCAAAATCAAACCGGCGGTGTATATTGTATAAGCAAAAAGTATGGCGTCTATTATATTCCCCAAATATAGAGCCAGCAGCAAAGAAACTAATCCCAGTGCTATTATCCCCAGTTTTGAAATAAAAAGGATTTTTTTCTGGCTGATTAAAGGCTTGAAATGACCTATTATATCCACGGTTAATATCGTGCTGGCACTTAACAAAGTTGTATCCGCCGATGACATAAAGGCACAAAGCAGTGCAGCCAGCACTATACCTCCCAGAACCGGAGGTAGCATTTCTGTTATTATCGTTGGAAAGGCCTGCCCCGCTTCAATTGAAGGAAATAAAGCTGATGCCCCCATCCCTATGAGTGTAACACCAATAGCGAAGGGGATAATCAGCAGGGCAGCCGATATTACGGATTTTTTAGCCACATTCTCGTCTTTTGCGCAAAATATACGTGAATACATATCCGGTCCCACCACATAGGTTAATCCAACCAATAATATATACTTTGCTAGCTCATAACCACCGAATCCCGAGGTTAGCGGAAAGTCAAAATGTTCTGATGGCAGGCTGTTTTCTAATCCTCCTATACCCCCTACGCGCGATAATACCAGAGCTAATACACCAAAGACGCCTGTAAATATTATCACTGTCTGCAATGTATCGGTACGAATAATGGCGTGCTGCCCGCCTAGTATGATGTATGCCAGAAAAACAACTGTAAATATCACCATCCATAACATCGGGTCGCCTATCCCCAGAACACCCATTATTTTACCGGCGGCTATAATCTGGGCGGCTATAACACCCGTCCAGGCAACCACAATAAGTATAGAAGATGCCAGTTTTGTTTTCTCATCATATTGTTTTCCGACCAGCTCAGGTAGGGTATAGAGGGCAAATTTCCTTACTTTCTTTGCAAAGAAAAAGCCCAAAACCAGCAACCCGATACTGCCTACAAGCAGCCACCAAACACCGGTTAAACCCTGGGAAAAGCCCAGTTGAGTCGTTACCATAATGGCTGAACCACCAATGATGGTAGCCAGCAACGAACCTGTAATGAAGAGGGTGGATTTTTTTCTGCCGGCTACGAGGAAATCGTCAATGCCCTTAACCTTCCTCCTGTCCACCAATCCAATGGCAACCATCACCAGAAAATAGACTATGATAATTATTAACTCAGTCATTTATTTTCCTTTTTTATGAATTGGTTATCTATATCTTCGTTACAAAGCATTATAAGATCGCCGGCAAGATTGTTATATACGAGAGGGAGCCACCAAGGCTGCTGTATTAAGACAGGGTAGAATCAATATCGAATTCATGCAAACTTAGACTAAAGTGTATTCGCCTGGCTGCACTTTAATTAACCTTTTGGTTTTTTGTTGCCGATGAGTGCAACCTCTACGCTCTTGCCGCAGTTAGGGCAGCTTATGCTAATATTTATAGGTTGGCTCATAACCCTTTCTATTACTGCGGAAACCATTGAATCAATATCATCAAGGCGCCTATCAAGCATACCCAAGCGACGTTCAAGGTTTTCAATACTATTCTGCATCTGTTGCTGAGCACTGACAACCGGTTTTTCTTTAGCCACTTCCACCTACTAACAATAGCGAGTTTTGTGTATTATATAGCACTGAAAAAAGCATGTCAAAGCAAACCTGCATAGATTTAGTTGTTTGCCTGTAGATATTGATTCTGATAAAAGTATGGCGTATACTCTTTATCAAATAATTGGGAAGGAGGCAGTCTGATGCCTGAGGTAGAAATCGGCAGTGTATCTGACTTTTTTGCTCACCCTGTAGTTGCCGGCATTGAACTAACAGCGGGATTAAAAGCAGGCGACAGAATTCATATCCTGGGCCATACCACCGATATGGAGATTGCTGTGGACTCAATGCAGATCGACAACAAATCCGTAACCGAAGCTAAAGCAGGAGACGCCATCGGAATCAAAGTCAGCGACCGGGTTCGAAGGGGCGATAAAGTCTTTAAAATTACAGACTAAAGGATCAATTCTGGTTTTAACCCATACCCTTTAGCAGGTTTGCCATTTCAATGGCATCAACAGCAGCATCAAAGCCCTTGTTGCCCATCTTTGTCCCTGCTCGCTCAATAGCCTGCTCCAGCGTATCGGCGGTAATAACGCCATTGGTAACCGGCAACCCGCTCTCAATGGCTACTCTGGCAATACCCCTGCTTAGTTCAGAAGCAATATATTCAAAGTGAGGCGTCCCGCCGCGTACCACCGCCCCAAGACAGATGACAGCATTGTATTTCCCGGAATTTGCCATCTTATGCGCTATCAGTGGAATCTCAAATGAGCCCGGCACCCAGGCAGTATCAACATCGTCGTCACTTACACCGTGGCGGTGTAGCGCATCCTGTGCCCCTTCAAACAGTTTCTTGGCGATAAATTCGTTAAAACGGGAAACAACCAGCCCGAACTTCAGCCCCTTACCGATTAGCATGCCCTCAAAAGACTTGCCCATTATTGCCTCCTTGTCAAGTTAACAATTTAATGAAGTTTTTGGTTTTCTATTATACATCTTTACTTTTCAGTTGTCTCTTCTATTTTTAAGAGGTGCCCCATTTTTCTCTGCTTTGTTTCCAGGTAACGGCGGTTATGTGGATTGGGTGGGATAATAATCGGCACCGTCTCCATTACCTTTATGCCATAACCCTCCAGTCCGATCACCTTCTTGGGATTATTTGTAATCAGCCGTATCTTATGCAAGCCCAGATCAGCCAGTATCTGGGCGCCGATGCCATAATCACGCAGGTCCGGCGCAAAGCCCAGAGATAGATTAGCTTCAACGGTATCCATTCCTTTATCCTGAAGCTCATAAGCACAAATCTTATTATGGAAACCGATGCCCCGCCCTTCCTGCCGCATATAGAGCAGAACGCCACATCCCTCTTCGGCAATTCTTTTCAGTGCCAGTATTATTTGTTCACCGCAATCACAGCGCAGGCTGCCAAATATATCACCGGTTAAGCATTCACTGTGAACCCTTACCAGTATCGACTTCTTCATCTTTATATCACCCATCACCAAGGCCAGGTGCTCGTCGTTATCTATATCGCTCTTATAGGCAACGGCGGTAAAATCTCCATACTTTGTCGGCAGCTTTGCTTCAGCCACCTTATGCACAAGCTTCTCGTGGCGGCGTCGGTAGGCAATCAGTTCGGCAATGCTTATAATCTTTAGATCATATTTCTGTGACATCCCCTCCAGTTGTGGCAAACGTGCCATAGAGCCATCCTCATTCATTACTTCGCAGATAACCCCGGCCGGGTACAGACCGGCCAACCTCGCCAGGTCAATCACCGCCTCGGTATGTCCGGCTCTCACCAGAACGCCACCGTCCCTGGCACGCAATGGGAAAATATGCCCCGGGCGGGCAATATCTTCAGGTCTGGTTTCCGGGTTAATCATTGTTTTTACCGTCTCCGCCCTATCATGCGCCGAGATGCCGGTAGTTACCCTTCGTTTTGCTTCAACAGACACGGTGAAGGCGGTGCAGAATAGCGAGGTGTTACTATTTACCATCAGTGGAATATCCAATTCATCCAGGCGTTCGCCTGCCATCGGCAGGCATATGAGACCCCGGGCATGTTTCGCCATGAAGTTAATGGCTTCAGGCGTGACCTTTTCGGCAGCCATAACAAGGTCACCTTCGTTCTCCCTGTCCTCATCATCAACCACGATGACAAACTTGCCTGCCTTTATATCCTCAATAGCCTCAACTATACTGGCTAATCCCATATTACCCCTTTTAAAACTCTATTTCAGTTAGCCGCTTATGAAACCGTGTTCTTTTAATAAATCTATAGTTATCCCCAAACCACTGCTCTTATTAAAACGCTCTACATACTTGGCTATAATATCAACCTCAAGGTTAACGATATCACCAGCGTTGCGATATCCTAGAATCGTGTTTTTCAGTGTATATTCAACAACAGAAACCGCAAATGAACCGGCGTCTATATTCACCACCGTCAGGCTGATACCATCAACGGCGATAAAACCCTTTTCTACTATATAACGCATTATTTCAGGTGGAGCCTCAACTCCCACCAGCGTCGTTTCGCCTTGCTTCGTAACCGAGGCTATCCTCCCGGTGCCGTCTATATGCCCCTGTACCAAATGCCCCCCCAAAAACTTCTCCATGGTAAGCGGCCTTTCCAGGTTTACCCTATCCCCGGCATATAGCAAACCGATGTTGGTCCTGTTCAGCGTCTCTTGCATTATGTCAACAGATAAGTTGCTGCCGCTAAATTCGGTTACCGTCAGGCAGACTCCGTTGACGCTTATACTGCCCCCCAACTCCATGCCACGCAGAACCTTGCTGACGGCGATGGCCAGCATACCCGACGATACTGCAGTAACCTTGCCAACCTCTTCTATGATCCCGGTGAACATATATACTCCATAACAGAACTACTTTTTACTTCCGGCGGCTACATAGCCGCTTATCATTATATCCTGCTCAAACCTTTCTATATTAATACGCTTAAGTTTAAACGAGTCTAACACTTTATCAACACCTTTGCCAGCCACCGCCGTTTTTGCTTTCTCCCCACCGATTATGATAGGAGCAACAAAAACAACCACCTTATCTACAAGCCCCTGATCAAATACAGAGCCGAGCAGGATACTGCCGCCCTCAACAAGAACACTGGTGATTTCCCTTTCGCCCAGTATTTTAAACAATTTTTTTAAGTCAATATATCCTTTCGTTGATGACATCGCTAACGGCTCAGCCCCTAATCTAGTATAATCCTCTATCTCCTGTGGTTTTATTTGTCTGCCCATTACCAGCAATGTCTCACCAGTCTCTTGAAAAAGCCGCGCCGTCTTTGGTGTACGCCCGTCGCTATCAATAATTACACGTAACGGTTGTTTCCTGGTTGTACCTCCCCGCCCGCCACCACACCTGGACGTAAGGTGCGGGTCATCGGCTAGGACTGTGTTGACACCGACCATAATGGCATCATTAATGCATCGCAGATGGTGAGCATAATGCCTGGATTCTTCATTGCTAATCCATTTTGAATCACCGCTATGGGTGGCTATCTTTCCGTCCAGGCTCATAGCATACTTAGCGGTGATAAAGGGCATCCCGGTGGTAATATATTTAATATAGGCTTCGTTTATATCCCTGGCTTCCTGCCTGTATTCGCCGATATAAACCCTTACCCCCGCTGCTTCCAATTCTTCCTTGCCCTTTCCGGAGACTATTGGATTCGGATCAAGCATTGCCATATGAACCTCTTTAACTCCGGCGGTAACAATAGCGCTGCTACAGGGTGGAGTTTTGCCATAATGACAGCATGGCTCCAGGGTAACATACATCGTACTGCCATTTGCTTCATCGCCTGCCTGTTCCAGAGCTACTACTTCAGCATGGCAACAGCCGGGCGGTTGTGTATAACCCTTCCCTATCACCTCATCATCCTTAACCACCAGTGCTCCCACCGCCGGATTAGGGCTTACCTGCCCCAGGGCTAATCTGGCCAGCGACAGCGCCTGTTCCATATAATTCATAACACAATTCTAACACCTCCATTTTTAAAAGTGCAAACGGAGCAGTTAAAAATCACCCTTAATAAATCAGGAGGGCTGATTTCCAAGCTCAGCCCTCCTGACCATTGCTTAATTATAATTTTTGGGGATTACTACTTTATGTTGTAGTGAACCTCTACAGTCAACCGGATTTTAATCTCCCCCGGGCTGATACTTGTTTCTACAGCGGTGGGGGCACTTTCGCTATAGTCTCGATATATTACAGGCGTTAAAACATTGTTACTATATTCGTTTATATAATTCGCTTTACCCAGCTTTACGTCACCCAGTCCGGCCAGTTGCTTCGCCTTTGCTTCGGCATCCTTCATAGCTTCTTCTCTTGCATCTTTATAATAAGCTTCCGGTTCGTCCACGGTAAAACTTATACTATTTACCCTTGCATAGTCACCACCGGCGGTAACAGCAGCATCAATAATACTTCCGGCATCATCTATACTCCTTATTTTGACTGTAACTATGTTCGTCACACTATAACCAACCAGTATCTGCTCCTTTTCATCCCAATTGTACACCGGCTGAATGCTGAACTGCTGGGTCTGTATATCTTCTTCTTCAATATTATAACTATCAAGAACGCCCATCACACCGTTCATGGCCCCGATTGCCGCCTGCTGTGCTTCGGTTACAGTATCTTTCTGGGCCTGAACGCCTATACTGAGCATGGCTATATCAGGCACAACGGAAACCTCACCGACGCCGGTTACCCAGATGCCGATATTCTGTTGGCTAGCTATACTGCCTACAACCTCACTTCCATCCGAGCCAAAATAACTGCTGCAACCGGTAGCGCCGACGGCAACAAGTGCCAACACCACACAGATGGTCAGTAACAAGCCTTTCTTCATATTTACCTCCTTTTAACTATTTTTTTATTTTACCCTACTTATATATAACGCTTAATTTTCTATTTGGTTAGTTCAATTATATGCCTGTTAAAAAAAGGGCGCAACCTGCCTTACCTTATAACTGGCAGGTTCAGGGTAAATGGTTTATAATCTAGGTTAAGTTGGAGGAAAAGAAGACCTGGTTAAAGCCTGTTCTGCGCGAAGTCCTTGTGACTTTGGCGATAGCCTTTTTTATTTTTTTCCTGATTCAGTCTACCATACAGAGCTCTATAGTATTATACAGCAGTATGGAAACCAGTCTTCACGAAGGGCAACGCATTATAATCAGTAAAATCGTTTACTGGTTCCACGAACCGGAGAGGGGGGACATTATTGTTTTCCCCAATCCCAATAATTCGGATGAAGAATACATAAAGCGTGTTATCGGCATGCCCGGTGAAGTTGTTGAAATAAAAGACGGAGTAATTCATATCCACCAGGCAGATGGTAACATTCTTAAACTGGATGAGAGTGAATATATTAGCGACCCGGCCGATAACAATTTCTTGAGCGAGACTATACCGGATGAAAACTACTTTGTTCTCGGTGACAACCGAAATAACAGTTATGATTCCCGCCGCGGCTGGACAGTACCCCGCGATGAAATAGTCGGCAAAGCTTGGCTCTCAATCTGGCCGCTATCCGACTGGGGACTGGTAGCAAACTTTTCATTCCCTTAAGGATGCCATATGAACACAGAGGAGATATTTAAGAAATCCGGAGCCATACTTGAAGGGCACTTTCTGCTCACCTCAGGGTTGCATTCCCCCATATACTGGGAAAAATTCCGTGTTTTACAGTCCCCAAGCTATACCAGACAGCTATGTAGCCTAATCAGTGACCGCTTCAAAGCGGAAAATGTAGATGTAGTTGCCGGACCGACTACCGGCGGTATCATCCTGGCATATGAAGTGGCCGGGCAGCTCGGTGTGCGCGGCATATTCGCCGAAAAAGAAGATACCGACCATCGGATTTTCAAGCGTGGCTTCGGCATCAAACCCGGTGAACGGGTTTTAATAGTCGATGATATACTTACCACCGGCAAGTCCATACGTGAGGTTCTATCCCTTGTCAAAGAACAGAGCGGTGAAGCTATAGGCATCGGGGTACTCGTCGACCGCTCTGAAAAGATGCATGACTTCGGTGTACCTCTTTTCAACTGTCTGCGCTCAATCACGCCTACTTATGAACCGCAGCATTGTCCCCTTTGCGCTGCTGGTATTCCCCTGGTAAAGCCCGGCAGCAGCCAGAATCCACAAAACAAGCAGCCGGCAGGTTAGTAATGGAAACCGGTTCAATAATTGGTATTGCCATAGCCGCCTTTATTATTACTGCCCTGCTGTCTTACTATATAATAAAATGGCGTTTTGAAAAAAGGTTCCGCCAGTGGCTGGAAACCGAGGCTTTAAAACTGGAACAGGAGAAGCATCGGATACGCCAGGCAGCTATCAACCAGAGCCGTGCGGTGCTGGGCGGTAAGTTTACCGAGCAGATGGCTCCATACCTGCCCGAATTTAAATACGACCCCACCGAAGCCCGCTTTATCGGCAGCCCTATAGACCTGGTTGTTTTCCCCGGATTAGCCACTGGAGACCCGCAGGAAGTTGTCATTATGGAGATAAAAACAGGGCAGGAATGCCGGCTAACACCCCAGCAGAATAAAATCCGCCAGCTTATAGAGGACGGTATGGTGCGCTGGGAGCTTATCGAACACAATGAGCCACAGGTTGAAGAGTAACCCCTCAGCCTATTCCACCTTTTCCAGCCGGGCAAAGCTCAACAACAGTTTCTTAACCCCCATCCCCGGAAAGGCGACCACCACCTCGCTATCACCCTCAAGATGATGACAGCTGACCACCATGCCCCTGCCGAACTGGCTGTGAAGGACTCTATCGCCAGCTTTCAATTCGGGCAGGTCAATTGAAATTGCGGGTTTAGCACTTTTCCAGGAAGTGGTGCCGTCTCTTATCTGGCTCTCCTCCCCGCGCCACAGGTCGGCGTCGGCAATCAGGTGAGAGGGTATATCTTTCAGGAAACGGGACGGGCTGTTTACCATGCTGCTGCCCATCAGGTTGCGGCGAAATGCACGAATCAGATATATCCTCTTTTTAGCCCTAGTAACGCCGACATAGCACAACCTTCTTTCCTCTTCCATCTGCGCCGGGTCGTCAAAAGACCTTATATGCGGCAGAATACCCTCTTCCAAACCGACGATGAACACCACCGGAAACTCCAGCCCCTTTGCCTGGTGCAGCGTTATAAGCGTTACCGCTCCCATGTTTTCATCATAGGTATCGATATCTGATACAAGCGTTACCCCCTCCAGAAAGGCAGAAAGCCCCTCCACCGGCTCTAAGTCACCGTACTGGCGGGCAACCGTGCGCAGCTCAAGCACATTTTCCCAGCGCTCCTCGCCCTCTTTTGTATTCTGTATGTATTCCTTGTAACCCGTTTTCTTAACTACCAGGTCAAATAATTCAACAAGATTCAGCTCCCGGCTGCGGATAGCAAGTTCTTCTATTATTTTATAGAAATCTCCCAGCACCCTTACGGTACGGGGGTTGAATGGTAGCTGTTTATCATCTTCAGGATTGACTATAAGCTGCAGTGCCTGGTAATGTGATATACCCAGTGAATTCGCCCAGCTTGCCAGCTGGCTCAGGGTACGTTCGCCGATAGTACGCTGGGGCACATTTATTATCCTCAGCAAACTGACGCCATCCTTCTGGTTATGTATCAGCCTGAGGTATGCAATTATGTCTTTTACCTCGCGGCGCTCATAGAAGCGGGTGCCAGCCACAAGTTTGTAGGGCGTGCCGTAACGAATAAATGCTTCTTCAAGGGCTCTTGACTGGGCATTGGTGCGGTACATCACGGCACAATCAGCCAGCCTGACTTCGCCATGCCCCAGCAGACGTTCTACCTCATTGACGACATACTGGGCTTCTTCCTGCTGGGTATATGTCTCGACGATGTTAATCAGCTCACCCTGCTCGTTCTCCGTCCATAGCTGTGTCTGTTTTCTTCCCTGGTTAGTTGATATTATATTGGAGGCTGTCTCCAGAATTGCCTTCGTCGAGCGGTAGTTCTGCTCCAGCAGCACCACTTTGGCTTCGGGGTAATCTTTCTCAAAATTCAGAATATTGCGCATATCCGCTGACCGCCATGAATATATTGACTGGTCCGGGTCACCGACGACGCATACATTACGATATTCACCCGCCAGCTGCTTCACAAGCCTGTACTGTACCAGATTGGTGTCCTGAAACTCGTCTACCATGAGGTGGAGGTATCTTTCTTGATATCTTTTAAGAATTCCCGGCTGGCTGTCGAATAGCTGCACCACCTTCATCAGCAGGTCGTCAAAATCCAGGGCGTCATTCTGCTCCAGCATTTTCTGGTATTTTTCGTAGATGCGCCCCACGACCCCTTCAAAATGGCTTGAGCTTCGCTGCATGAATGCCTCCGGTGTCATTAACTGGCTCTTGGCATTGCTTATAGCCGAGAGAGCAGCCGATGGAATGTACTGCTTCGGGTCAAAACCTATTTCTTTAATAGCTCTTTTAACGAGGCTTATCTGGTCTTCGCGGTCATAGATTACAAAACGGGGGTCAACACCTATCGCCCTGCCATCCCGGCGCAGGATACGGGCGCAGATTGCATGAAAGGTGCCCATAGTCAGCTCTTTCATTGAGCCGCTAACAAGCTTTTTCAACCGCTCTTCCATCTCACGGGCGGCTTTATTTGTAAAGGTAACGGCCATAATACAACGCGGGCTGATACCACAGACCTTTATAAGATAAGCGATACGATGGGTAATCACACGGGTCTTGCCGCTGCCGGGCCCGGCCAGAATCAGCACCGGACCGCTTATAGACTCAGCCGCTTTCCTTTGCGCCGGGTTAAGTGCAGCCAAGATATCCATTTATGATTAAATTATAACACTTTGATGGCTGAATGGTCATTTATATATATCCTGAATGGAAGTAATAAGTTAATTCACTAATTTCTATTTTTCCTTTATGATGTTGCATTTTGGTAAAATGGGGTGTTATAATGACTACAGGATAAATAAAACCTTTAACGCTAGTCCCGAGAGGCTGGTAAGGGTAGTAGTGATGCATATGAGAATACCTCTTGCCAGTCGGGGCAGGGGGTAATTTTTATGGCTAAAAATATAATAATGAATGCCGCCGATATGCGGCGGACCCTGGCTCGCATCTCCCACGAAATTATCGAACGCAATAAATCCACCCAACACCTTGTACTGGTCGGTATGCGCACCCGCGGCGTGCCGCTGGCCAACCGCCTGGCGGCTAATATAGAGGGTTTTGAAGGAGTGAAGATACCGGTTGGCGCTCTTGATATCAGCCTCTATAGAGACGATTTGTCATCGCTGGAGCTTCAGCCCGTAGTCAGAAGCACCGATATCCCGGTTAATACCGATAATAAGGTTATAATTCTTGTCGACGATGTTCTGTACACCGGAAGAAGCACCCGTGCCGCCATGGACGCCCTTATTGATCTGGGCCGTCCCCATTCAATCCAGCTGGCGGTACTGATTGACCGTGGCCACCGTGAACTACCCATACGGGCAGACTATGTCGGTAAAAATATACCCAGCTCCAGACACGAGGAAATCCAGGTCCGGCTTGAGGAAAGTGATGGCATGGATGAAGTAGCCATCATTCCTGTGCCGGCCAAGGAGGATTAGCTATGAAAGCAATCCAGCAGGAAAGCAGAGTTATTTCCGAAGGCA
>JBDRFC010000037.1:0-6886 GCA_043819155.1 Chloroflexota bacterium
GGCTGGAGCTTCAGCCGAAGGCTAATATCGCGAGGGGCTATATTTTTAGCCCACCTGCTGCTGCCGGCAACACGGAAAGTCAATGACCCGATGTCCGGTTTTTTCATGTTTAAAAAGGACGTAGTTACCAATGCCCGCTTAAATCCAGCCGGCTTCAAGATACTGCTTGAGATTCTGATGGTCGGCAAATTCCAGAATGTAACCGAAGTCCCATTTACCTTTGTCACCCGCGAGAAGGGAGAAAGCAAGCTTAATGCCCGGCAGCAGATAGACTACCTGAAGCATATCTATAGCCTTATGCGGCGCACCGGTGAGCTTTTCAGGTTTATAAAATTCGCCCTGGTGGGGGGAAGCGGGGTTGTCGTCAACTACGGGCTTTACTGGATACTGACACGCTTCGCCGGTTTTACTCCACTTGACGACACGGCTACCGGCGGTATCATTTCAGGCAATCTGGCAATGGCTATCAGTATAGAGGCGTCTATAATCACCAACTTTCTCCTGAATAACTACTTCACCTTCGCCGACCGCAATACACAGGGGATAAAAGCCTTACTTGGTCGTCTGTTTAACTTCAACCTGATATGCCTTATCGGCGGGCTTATCCAGATTGGTGTGGCTAACCTGCTTGCTATTACCTTCGGCATTTACGACCTTATCGCCATACCGATAGCCATCATAGTGGCAATGATGTGGAATTATCTACTGAATAACTGGTGGACATGGAGACATTAGACAAAATACTGCGTTGGTTATGCCGCTGGCAGTATAGCGGGCTTTTTCTGCTGCTGATTGTTGTTCTTGTGCTGCACTTTACCATCATTATGCAGCCAAACGAACCCCTCTTTGACGAGATACACTATGTCGAAGACGGCAGGCTTATCATTGACGGTGATGGCACCAATCGCATGGAGCACCCCCCTCTGGGTAAGCTGATAATAGTCGGCGGTATGCAGCTTTTCGGTGACAACCCGCTAGGCTGGCGCTTTTTCTCTGTTATATTCAGTGCCGCCGGTATTATATTTATGTACCTCATCTGTCGCCGGCTTAACCTCTCCAAAAAGGTTTCCTATCTGGCTACATTCCTGCTGGCGATAGAGAACCTCGGCTTCGTCCAGGGTGGCATAGCCATGCTCGACGTCTTCAGTATTACCCTTATGCTGGCTTCTTTCTGGCTCTATTTGAAAGAGAGATATGTAATGTCCGGGGTAGCAATCGGGCTTTGCACTCTTGCCAAGCTGAGCGGAGCTTTAGCCATTCTTGTAATAGGGTTGCACTGGTTCCTGACGATAGGTTATGACGAAATTGGAAGCCTGCTGAGTTCTCTATACCGTTTCCTTACCAGACGCAGGAGTAGATGGCATTTTCTGCTCCAGTTTTCTACATTTATAAAGAACAACTGGCGTTTTGCCCTGCTGGTTGTGGCTGCCCCTATCACCTTTATCGCCCTGATGCCTCTATTTGACTATGCAATCTGGGGGGAATGGTTTAACCCGTTTTCGCAGATAGACAGAATGCTGAGTGATACCGGCAGTATAATCTTTACCCCTGATTACCCGGAGGCAAACAGCATTGCCACCAGGCCCTGGGAATGGTTGCTGCCTATCTGGTATGGCAAGCTGCACTGGGCGCATTTTGTTCTGCCGTACTGGTTTACCCCCCGCTTCCTAGGTATGATAAGCCCCACAATTACGGTGCTTGTTATACCAATTGTTATTTATATAATCTACCGGGCGATAAAGGGCAAGGCAGATGCCCTCTTCCCCTTCTCCTGGTTTCTGGGTACCTATTTGATATGGATACCTGCCAGCCTCATCACCGACCGGGTCAGCTATCTCTTCTATTTTTACCCTGCCATCGGCGCTATCTGCATCGGCCTGGCTATGGCAATTTTTAAGCTGATGGATAAAGCCAGAGAAAGCCAGGGAAACAAACTCAGGTGGTTCTTGGTAATTCTTTTACCACTTTATCTACTGATTCATGTATATGTCTTTATTAATATCGGGCCGTTTTCTATAGGGCAGGCGAACCCTCCCTATATCGGCATTAGCATAACGCCGGAATCTATCTGGTGGGCAATACCCGTCTGTATTCTGCTTTATCTATTCACATTGCGTTACCTCGGCATAATCAAGTGGTTCGGCTTCGGCGATAGCCTCTCCCGGGCTGAAAATCAGATTGATATTGAGGGCGACAACCCCACCCAAGCCGAAATTCAGGTTGATAAGCCGCCGGAACAAGAGTAAAATAGAGTTAGATTTTACTTATACCCCGCAAAGGATGTTAATGAGTTCTTTAAGCAAAACCGACCCCGAAATCAGCCAAGCCATTGATTTAGAGGTTAAACGCCAAAGGGAGACCATAAACCTTATCGCTTCCGAAAACTATACCAGCCGGGCGGTATTTGAAGCCCAGGGCTCCGCCCTGACAGACAAATACGCCGAGGGTTATCCGGGAAAGCGCTACTACGGTGGCTGTGAGAATATGGACACCATAGAGGAGCTGGCTATAGAGCGTGCCAAGAAAGTTTTTCACAGCGATCATGCCAATGTCCAGCCCCACAGCGGGGCGCAGGCTAACATGGCTGCCTATTATGTACTTCTTAATTATGGTGATACAGTGCTGGGCATGAACCTGGCTCATGGCGGGCATCTTACCCATGGTTCAAAGGTCAATTTCTCCGGTAAATCGTATAACTTCATAACCTACGGCCTTGACCCGGAAACGGAAAGAATCGACTACGAGCAGGTGGAAAAACTTGCCCTGGAACATAAACCCAGGTTGATCGTCACCGGTGCCAGCGCTTATCCCAGGATTATTGATTTTGAACGCTTCCACCGCATTGCCGAAAAAACCGGCGCCTTATTAATGGCTGATATAGCCCATATTGCCGGTATGGTGGCTGCCGGGCTACACCCCACCCCGGTACCCTACGCCGCAGTGGTAACATCAACAACTCATAAGACTCTGCGCGGTCCGCGCGGTGGCTTTATCCTGTGCAACAAGGAGCTGGCTTCGGCGATAGACTCTGCCGTATTCCCCAGGATGCAGGGGGGTCCGCTTATGCACGTTATCGCCGCAAAGGCAGTCGCTTTTAAAGAAGCCATGCAGCCGGATTTCGTCAGCTACCAGCAGGCAATACTTGAAAATGCCTTCGTGCTGGCAGGCGAGCTCAAGCAGCTGGGGTTGAGGCTGATATCAGGTGGTACGGATAACCACCTGATTCTGGTTGATCTTACTGAAACCGGTGTTAACGGCAAACAGGCCGAGGAAACCCTTGGCAATGCCGGAATTGTCGTCAACCGTAACACGGTTCCCTTTACCAATACCCATTCGGCCAGGATAACCGGCGGTATTCGGCTGGGAACACCGGCTGTTACCTCCCGCGGTTTCGGAGCAAAAGAGATGAAGCGCATCGCCGCTTTAATAGTAAATATAATCAACCACATTGACAACCTGGATACTCAAAAACAGGTGAGGGAAGAGGTCATCCAGATGTGTCAGCTCTTCCCGGTGCCGGGTATCGACAACTAGGATTATACGTAAGGGGGAAACTGATGGATGAACTAAAGGTGTTTAGCGGTAATGCCAATCCCTCTCTGGCGAGGGCGGTTACCGAATACCTGGAAATACCGCTGGGCAAATGCGAGGTCTTCCAGTTCAGCAATGAGAATATTTTCGTCCGTATCCTTGAAAACGTGCGCTCGCGTGATACTTTTATCATCCAGCCCATTTCTTCCCCGGTCAACAACAGCCTTGTCGAGCTGCTTATTATGATTGATGCCCTGAAGAGGGCATCGGCGGGGCGCATTACAGCCGTCGTTCCTTATTACGGCTACAGCCGAACCGATAAAAAGGACCAGCCCAGGGTCCCGATAACGGCCCGCTTGATTGCCGACCTGCTCACAGTTGCCGGCGCAAACCGCTTGCTGACTATCGACTTACATGCCGCCCAAATACAGGGCTTTTTTAATATACCGGTTGATGAGCTTACTGCCTTAAATATACTGGGTAATTACTTTAAGCAGAAAAAACTGGAAAACGTTGTCGTTGTTGCCACTGATATCGGTATAACCAAACAGGCAAGAGACCTGGCGCACAAACTCGATGCACCGCTGGCAATCATGGAAAAGAGGCGCATCGGCAATAAAGACCAGATAGAAACGCTGAATGTTATCGGTGAAGTTGAAGGTAGAATAGCCCTTACTGTTGATGATGAAATAGACACCGCCGGCTCTCTGGTAAACACAGTCGCCACCCTTATAGAGCGGGGAGCCAGAGAAGTGTATGCCTGTTGTACACACCCGGTGTTCTCCGGGCAGGCTATTCAAAGGATAGCCGCCTCTCCTGTAAAAGAGGTGGTGGTTACAGATACGATACCGCTAAATGATGGCAAAAAGATAGACAAAATTACCGTTCTGCCCATAGCACCGCTACTGGGCGAGGCTATCAATCGCATCCATACCGGGCAATCGGTCGGGGCTCTCTTTGAGTAATGAACCAAAGATGGTAGAGGTTTATTCGGCTAACGGTGACCTGGAAGCTCAGGTTATAAAGGGTATGCTTGAAAGCCAGGGGATAACCTGCCTGCTTCAGCCTTATGCCGTCAGTTCATTGCAGAATATCCTCGTTCCCGGCATGGGCGGCGTCAGAGTGCTGGTGTCGTCAGAAGAAGCCGAACAGGCAACCAAGCTGATTGATGCGGAGGGCAATTCTTAACCTGTACCTTAAAATTTATTAAGAACCCGAAGGTGGTTATATGTTTAAGCGGCTGGGTGGACTGCGTGATTCCAACGAAAGAGAGTTAAAACGGCTGGAGCCGATAATCTACCGCATAAATGAGCTTGAACCCGAATTCAAGAAGCTCATCGATACCCAGCTTCGGTCAAAGACAGACGAGTTCAAGCAGCGGGTTAAAGACGGTATTTCGCTCGATGAGCTACTACCGGAAGCCTTCGCAACCATCCGTGAAGCAGCCCGGCGAACGATAGGGCAGCGTCATTTCGACGTGCAACTGATGGGCGGTATTGTCCTCCACCAGGGCAAAATCGCCGAGATGAAAACCGGCGAGGGCAAGACACTGGTCGCCACCCTTTCCCTCTACTTAAACTCTCTTACCGATAAGGGCTGTCACCTGGTAACCGTAAATGACTACCTGGCGCGTAGAGACCCCTACTGGATGGGCCCCATTTACCATGCACTGGGAGTCAGCGTCGCCAGCATCTTCCCGATGCAGAATCCGGACGAGCCGATGCCCTCCCGCCTCTACGACCCGGAATACGATTCCGAAAAGGAGAATGACCCCTGGCGTCATTTCCGCCCCATCCCCCGCAAGGAGGCTTACCAGGCGGATATCACCTATGGCACTTCCAGCGAGTTCGGCTTTGACTATCTGCGGGATAACATGACTATTGATATATCACGCTGCGTCCAGCGCCCGCTTAATTTTGCCATCGTTGACGAGGTCGATAACCTGCTGATAGACGAGGCGCGCACACCACTTATCATCAGCGCCCCCGATGTAGAGGCAGGTAAGAAATACCAGATATTTGCCCGTCTCATACAGCGCCTAAGGCCGGGCATTGACTATGAAATCAAGATAAAGGAGCGCAGCGCCGAGCTTACCGATGAAGGTTTCGCCAATATGGAAAATCTGCTCCAGCGCGAGGGAATGCTGAACTCAGCCAGCCTCTACGACCCGGAAAGCGCCAACCTGATGCGCCATATGAGAAATGCCCTCACCGCCAGGGAGTTTTATAAAAGAGACCAGCAATATGTCGTTAAGGATGGCCAGGTTATAATCGTTGATGAGTTCACCGGGCGTATGATGCATGGTCGGCGCTATTCAGAAGGCCTGCACCAGTCGATAGAAGCCAGGGAGAATGTCAAGGTTCAGCAAGAAAGCCGAACCTTTGCCACCGTCACCATCCAGAATTATTTCCGCATGTATGATAAGCTGTCCGGCATGACAGGCACTGCCGTAACCGAAGCCGAAGAGTTCCACAAGATATATGAGCTTGAGGTAGTGGTCCTCCCCACCAACAAGCCGATGGCAAGACATGACCATCCGGATTGGATTTACAAGGACGAAGAAGCAAAGTTCAGGGCGGTTGTCAATGAGATTGAGCAGGTAAATAAGGAAGGGCGCCCGGTTCTTATCGGCACGGTATCCATTGATAAATCAGAGCAATTAAGTCATATGCTTAAAATGAGAGGCATTAAGCACCATATACTAAACGCCAAGGAGCATACAAAAGAAGCCAACATCATCGCCCAGGCCGGTGAGCCGGGAGCCGTTACCGTAGCCACCAACATGGCCGGGCGTGGCGTTGATATCGTACTTGGCGGCAGGGAGCCGGAAAACGGCGATAATTCGGAATGGCAGCAGAAACACAATAAAGTAATCGAGCTTGGAGGGCTGCATGTAATCGGCACCGAGCGCCACGAATCACGCCGCATAGATAACCAGCTAAGGGGCAGAGCCGGTCGCCAGGGAGACCCGGGTAGCTCACGTTTTTATGTCTCCCTTGGAGACGACATCATACGCCGCTTCGGCGGTGACCGCATCCGGGGAGTGATGGACTGGGCTGGCTTTGACGAAAACACCCCCATCGAAAACAAACTGGTCAACCGCACCATTGAAGGCGCCCAGACGAAAGTTGAAGGTTATCACTTTGATATGCGCAAACACCTCGTTGAATACGACGACGTCATCAACAAACAGCGCGAGGTCATCTATGGCGAGCGCCTAAAGATTATAAGCGGCACCGACCTCAAAACCAATATCCTGTCTATGGTCAGTGATGAAATCAGAAACAGCGTGGCTACCCATCTTTCAGATGATGAAAATAAACAGGCTATGGAAAACCTGCTATCCGATGTATCC
>JBDRFC010000038.1:0-4797 GCA_043819155.1 Chloroflexota bacterium
AGACAAAGTCAGGCAAGAGGGGATTACCGCCCCTGCTGTTATCATAGTCGGCGAGGTGGTTTCGCTGCGGGATAAGCTGCGCTGGTTTGATAACCAGCCTCTTTTCGGCAAACGTATCCTGGTTACCCGAGCGCGCCGCCAGGCAAGTAAATTGAGCCGCCTCCTGGCTGAACGCGGTGCCGTGCCGGTTGAACTGCCGGCGATTGATATTCAGCCGCTTGCTGATTACCACGAACTGGATAAATCTATTTCTAAACTAGCGTATTATCAATGGATAATCTTCACCAGCACCAATGGTGTGGAGGCTTTCTGGCAACGGCTTACCAGTTTTAGAATGGACAGCCGCAGCCTCAGTAATCTTATGGTTGGAGCAATCGGCCCGGCTACTGCACAGGCTTTAGAAGAAAGAGGTATAACTGCAGATTATATACCCAGGGTTTATACCGGGGAAGGGATTATAGAAGGATTAAAAAGCCAGGATATTAGCGGAAAGCGCATCTTGCTGCCCCGCGCCGATATTGCCGATAACGAACTGGTGGGGGGGCTGTGCAACATCGGTGCAGACGTGGATGAAGTAGCTGCTTATCGTACCATTGTTGCCACTGAAGAAATCGCCAAAGCCAAACAGATGATTTCCTCGGGGGGAATTGATGTTATTACCTTTACCAGTTCCTCTACAGTAACTAACCTGGTGGCGGCGTTCGGAGGGCAAAAACCGGCTATCAATAATACAGTAGTTGCCTGCATTGGCCCTAAAACGAAGGAGACTGCTATTAATGCCGGGTTAAACGTAGATATCTTAGCCGTTGAACAAACCATTCCCGGGCTGGTTAGCGCAATTGAAAATTATTTCAGAAAGGGGGCTTAGATGACAGCCTTTCCTCAATCACGCTTGCGCCGTTTGCGCCGCACGGAAGCTATAAGAGCTTTGGTTCGTGAAAATCATGTCAATATCAATGACCTGGTCTATCCCCTGTTTATCATGGAGGGGAAAGGGATAAAAGAAGAGATAACCTCTATGCCGGGCATCTTCAGATATTCAGCGGATCGGCTATCGCCTGAGATAGAAGAGATAGCCAGACTGAAGATACCGGCAGTCCTTCTATTCGGCATACCGCAGGAAAAGGATGAAACCGCTTCTGCGGCTTACAATCCGCAAGGTGTCGTTCAACAGGCGGTTCGCCTTATCAAAGACATTGCCCCGGAGCTTATTGTGATAACGGACGTCTGCCTTTGCGAGTATAGGAGCCACGGACACTGCGGAGTGGTTGCCGAGGGGCGGGTGGATAATGACCAAACGCTGCCCCTGCTGGCCAAGACAGCCGTCTCCCATGCCGAAGCTGGGGCGGATATTGTAGCCCCCTCGGATATGATGGACGGCAGGGTGCAGGCAATACGCCGGGCGCTGGATGAAAAGGGATTACAGGATACTGCTATCCTGTCTTATTCTGCCAAGTACGCCTCCGCTTTCTACGGACCCTTCCGCGATGCAGCCGAATCGGCGCCGCAGTTCGGAGACCGCCGCAGCTACCAGATGGACCCGCCTAATTTACGAGAGGCGCTGCGGGAGGTGGAGCAAGATATTGCCGAGGGCGCAGATATAGTTATGGTTAAACCAGCGCTTGCCTACCTGGATGTGATACAGCAGGTGCGCAACACCTTTGATTGTCCCCTGGCTGCCTACAATGTTAGTGGTGAGTATTCTATGATTAAAGCCGCCGCCCAAAAAGGCTGGCTGGACGAAAAACAGGCGGTACTGGAAACCATGACTGCCTTCAAGAGAGCCGGGGCTGATATCATAATTACTTATCATGCCAAACAGGTTGCCACGTGGTTGCATTCAGATTAAGGAGATATTAAATGGATTTAAGGCGCTCACAGGAGCTTTTTAAAGAGGCTCAACGATATCTACCGGGTGGAGTTGATAGCCCGGTACGCGCCTTTAAGGCGGTGGGGGGCACACCCCCATTTATTAAAAAAGGGCGTGGTTCTCGGATATTAGATGTCGATAGCAATGAATATATAGACTATATCGGCTCCTGGGGACCACTGATACTAGGACATGCACATCCGCAGGTGGTTGCCGCCATCAAGCAGGCTGCTGAAAACGGTACAACTTTCGGCGCTTCTACAGAGCCGGAAATAACACTAGCAAAGATGATTACAGAGGCCGTTCCCTCTATCGAAATGGTCCGTTTCGTCAATTCAGGTACTGAAGCTACAATGTCGGCTTTAAGGCTGGCACGCGCCTTTACCGGCAGGGATAAAATAATAAAGTTCGCCGGTGGCTATCATGGGCATTCCGATGGCTTGCTGGTTAAAGCCGGCTCCGGGCTGGCGACCCTGGGCTTGCCAGATTCTCCCGGTGTGCCAAAAAGCTACACTCAGAATACGCTGGTGGCGCCTTATAATAATACTGAAGCTGTGGCTCAGTTATTCAAAAGCTATCCTAATGAAATTGCCGCCATTATAGTTGAGCCGGTGGCAGCCAATATGGGTGTCGTCCCACCGCAGCCCGGCTTTCTGGATGGCTTGCGCAAGCTGACTAGTAATTATGGCGCTTTGCTTATCTTTGATGAAGTCATAACCGGGTTTCGCGTTGCCTATGGGGGGGCGCAGGCCATTTTTAGCATCAACCCAGACCTTACTTGTCTGGGCAAGATTATCGGCGGGGGATTGCCGGTAGGCGCCTTTGGGGGGAAGAGAGAAATTATGGAACTGGTCGCCCCGGAGGGGCAAGTATATCAAGCCGGGACCCTTTCCGGAAATCCGCTGGCAATGGCAGCGGGAATAGAAACGCTTAAGGTTTTAAACCAACCTGGCACGTACGAAAGCCTTGAGGAAACCTCTGTCCAACTAAAAGAAGGTATTGCAAAGGCAGCCGCAACCTATAACGACAAGGTATATGTTTCCAGCTTTGCTTCAATGCTGACAATCTTTTTCACTGCGAACCCAGCCATTGACTATGATTCGGTTTCCAAAGCTGATACAGCAGCTTTCAGCCGGTTTTTTAGGCATCTGTTGAAACAGGGTATCTACTGGCCGCCTTCGCAATTCGAGGCTGCCTTTGTCTCCACCGCTCACAGCCAAGCCGATATTCAGGCCACGGTTGAGGTAATCAATGAAGCACTGTTTAATAGCATGATTAATCCATAGCTTCAAATGGCACCAAATACAAGATAAATGATAAAATTGCAAGATATTTTGATACCTTATTTGTTTAATTATTGAACTATATGACGTTTTGTTAATCCAATCACCACAAAGCAGAAGCTATAGGGCTTGATTTCCGGTCTAGTAGTGCAATTGCTTTGTTCTCACAACCAGAACGGCAGATACCACATCCATAGCAGCGTCGGGGGTCAACTCGGGATTTCTTTTCAGCAGCGCTATAGCTTATAGCCCCGAATTGGCAGTACTGCATACACTGGAGACATCCACTGCACAATAATGGATTAACCTCAGCCACATATTCAGAGCGGAACATAATGGGGAAATCATAACCAACGGTAGCACGCATAGCCAGACAATCAGTTCTATCACAATTACATATAGCGCCGATAAATGGGGTGATGAACGTCCAAACTATATGGCAAAGCCCCTTTTTTTCATGAGCTCTTAGACTAGCTATGGCTTGTTCCTTGTTCAGTATTTCTAAACCAGCCGTATCCGGACCTGTAATGTAGGAGGCATCGACTTCACGGATCAACTTAGCCAGCATACCGCCATTGGGTGCCATACTGAGGCAATAGCAGTAACGCTGTTCGTTACCAACCGTACTGTGCCGGCGATAACAAGCGATGCGCACTATCGAGCCCAGCGAATCGAAGATTTTTTCGCATTCTTCAAGAGGCACCACTTGGCCATAATGGGATCTCTTTTGCCGGTTGGCGATATAAGGATTTACAATCGATTGGACAAACTTAGGCATTAACTTAAGCCTGCCGAGATTTTCAACGCCGTTAGCAGAATGCTCGGGATATCTAATGAAGTTGAAGATGTATTGACGACGCTTGAGGTCACTTAACAGTTCCTCAGAGTAGTTCTTGGCTTGCAGATACCATCGCTTGCCTTCTCCATGCTTATGGCAAAATTCACACATCGGTTCTACAACTTTCTCTGAATACTATGGTGGGAATTATATTTCATAATGCAAATAGATGACTAGCCAGGGCCTGACACACTCACAGGAACTCGCACCTATTTTACCATTATCCCTAAAAATCATTAAATAGGGCCTTGACAAAAGAACAAATGTTCTAATATAATGTAATTCCTTGCCCTTGTCAATGGAGAGATGATGAAAATACTCTGTTTGCTGCTGCCGCATTTTCTGTTGATGTGCGAAGTGCTAAGAAATCCGGCCGTCAAAGGCCGGTCGACGGTGATAACGCATGGGTCCGGCTCGCAAAAGAAGGTACTGGACTATTCCCCTGAACTCGACGGTTTGCAGCGTGATATTCCTATCCAGCAAGCCCTGGCACAGCACGGCGAAGCGGAACTGCTCCCGGCAGATATGCCCTACTACCGGACTATGTTCAGTGAACTGCTCGACGCACTGGAAGGTGTCAGCCCACTGGTGGAAAGTACTGAGTTAGGCTGTGCCTATATCGGGGTTGACGGGTTGCAGCTCATCTACCCGGATGATGAGAGCCTTATCGATGCCATATTTCGCGTGGTACCGAATGTTTTTACACCGCAGGCCGGCGTTGCCGGAAATAAATTTCTGGCGTACCTGACCGCCCGCCGCTGCCCTCCTGGCGGGCGGCAGGTACTCGCCGGTGATGTCGAAACCTT
>JBDRFC010000039.1:0-4012 GCA_043819155.1 Chloroflexota bacterium
GCTGATAAAAAGCGGGTTTTATGCCCTTGTGCGTCATCCGGGGGTATATGGCTTCATTCTGGTAATGATAGCCCTGTTTCTGGTTTCGGGGTCAAGCCTGCTGCTTATAGCGGCGCCGGTATGGATTTTATTGGATATCGCTCTGGTGGTTATTCAGGATAGATTTGTCTTTATAAAAATGTTCCCCGATTACGGGAAATACCAGCTGCATACTCCCATGTTGATACCGAACAAGAGGAGCATAGCTGTTTTTTTAAGCAATTTTAAACAGGATAGAGGAGATAAAAAACAAAGGAGGTTTACAAAAATGAGTATCGAGGCAGAGCTGTTTCAGCAGGGAAAGTATGAAGAATTGTGGCAGAGGTGTTGTGGTTTCATTGATCTAGGTATTGATGATTTTATGCGCATTCAGCGGCGGCTGCTTTTAGAGCAAATAGAGCTGCTTGGAAGGTGCGAGCTGGGGCAAAAAATTATGGGTGGGGCTGTACCTGAAAGCCTGGAAGAATTCCGCGAGATAGTCCCCCTGACAACATATGCCAATTACGCCCCTTATCTTCTGAAGCGGCGGATGGATGTTATGCCCAAAAAACCAATATTATGGCAGTGCACCTCGGGTAAGTCTGGTGAATATCCCTACTTATGGGCACCGATAACCGCCAAACAGCTTGATGAGATAGAACCACTTATGTTTGCCTTACTTATCTTATCAAGCTGTAAAAAGAGGGGAGAAATCAACCTTCGCGGTGGAGATAAGTGCTTCTATGGTATGGCACCACCACCCTACACTACCGGTACGATGACTCGTGTATTCCCCTATGAACTATTTAACTCACTACCGTCAATAGAAGAGTCGGAGATGATGTCTTTTGAAGAACGGTTAAAGAAGGGCTTTGAAATGGCCCTATCTCAGGGGTTAGATATGACAATTGCTATGTCCAGTGTTGCCGTAGCCATAGGTGAGCGCTTCGGCCGGCAGGGCCAGAATGGGACGAGCATAAGGTCATTACTCGGTAAGCCCAGAACCATGTTCCGTTTGCTAAAAGGGCTGGCTAAGAGCAAGCTGGCTCGCCGCCGGCTGATGCCTAAAGACCTGTGGTCAATTAAGGGCTTGGTTACATTTGGCATAGATGGTTCCGTATATAAAGAAAAGATAAAGGAAATGTGGGGGCGATACCCGCTTGATTTCCATGGCTGTACCGAGGCTGTTTTTGTTGCCATGCAAACCTGGGATTACCAGGGTATGACCTTTATTCCAAACCTTAATCTTTTTGAGTTCATACCAGAGAAAGAAGTAATCAAGTCCAGGGAGGATGAATCGTATCAACCGAAAACACTTTTAATGAACGAGCTAAAACCGGGCAACTATGAGCTTGTTATAACTAGCTTCCACGGCGGTCCTTTTATAAGGTATCGGCTGGGACATATGGTCAGGATAATATCGCTGCGTAATGAACAACTGGATATAGACATACCCCAGATGGAGTTCATCTCTCGCGTCGATGACCAGATTGATATCGCCGGATTTACAAGATTATCAGAAAAGATTATATGGCAGGCTATAGAAAATACAGGGCTGCCTTATAAAGACTGGGTGGTGCGAAAAGAGGTCGGCGAGAAACCAATACTGCATCTGTATGTTGAGCAGAAAGAGAACGGTCATGTAACTGCCGAACGAATCTCTGAGATGGTGCATGAAGAGCTAAAGAAGCTGGATACGCCATATGCCGAGATGGAATCCTTTACCGGTTTAAAGCCGCTGGAAGTTACCCTTTTGTCTGAGGATGCATTTGAGGCCTATAAACTGAAACAGAGATCTGACGGTGCTGACCTGGCGCATTTGAAACCGCAACACTTAAATCCATCTGATGCCACTATAGAGTTCTTGGTCAGTGTTAAGAGAAAGGTGGCGGTGAAAACAGGGGAAGAAGTAGAAAGAGAGAGAGTAGAGGCATAATCAGGTAAAACACTACAGGCTGTACACTTACATTTCGGATAGGCGGTAGCATATATGCTACCGCCTATCTATATTTGGATAAGTAGTACAATAGTACTGTTGGTTTAAATCCGCATTATTGACAAGGCTGGAACTATTGGGCATAATAACCTAACAATACATAATATATCATAAACTATACATAAGCTAGCTAACAAACAAGGACATATAGGGAGAGCAAGTTGAATATATGGGCTGCAATACCACTGGTGACCTGTGTATCCTATGTTATCCTTCTCGTCTTCATTTTACAGCAGGTTCGGGGAAGGGCGAACAAGATATTCGCTTTTTATATCGGTATCGCCGCTTTCTGGAGCTTCAGTTCTTTCATGTTGCACCTTGACGGTGTTCCCGCAGAACAGACAATGTTATGGAACCAGATTCTGGTGGTAGCCCTTGTATGGACCCTTATTGCTTACTACCATTTTGTTCGAGCCTATACTAACCAGCCGGGTGGGAGGGGATTGTACATTGGTTATATCGTATTGGTATTTTTAGCCGGTTTTGCCTTCAGCGGTAATATCATAGAGTATTCATATGTAACCGATGGTACGCTATATCACGGGCTCGGCGCTTCATTGTATTTTATTATGGCTGTTAGTCTTACCTATGCAGGTGCAATATTTGTTCAGCTAATAAAAAAATATCGTAGTTCAAGTGACCCAATTGATAGAAACCGGACGATGTACCTTCTAGCCGGCTGGAGTGTCCTGGCAATACTTACCCTGACAAACGGAATACCCTCCCTGGCCGGGCTGCCGCTGGACCATATGGGCAGCTTTATAAACGCCTTAATCATAAGCTATGCCATTTCAAGGTTGCATCTATTTAATATAAGGCTGGTAGCAAGGAGGGGGCTATCATATTTTATCCTGGCTGTTTTTATTATAGGAATAACAGCACTTTTTATCACGTTAGGTTTCAAATACTTCGCTGACCAGCCGATGATATTCATTATTTTGGTCTCTACCCTTTTTGTCTTCCTGATAACAATGACCTCCCGTCCACTTACGGGCATGATTGAAGAGAATATAGACCGCCTGTTTTATCGAAAAAACTATGATTCCCGCAGAGCATTACTTGGTTTTAAAGATAAAATGGGCAATATCCTTGACCTTGATGAGCTGGCTAAAGAACTACTGCCTTCAATAACCGGTACACTGCACGTTAGCAGGAGCGAACTGCTTTTTCAGGATAATAAAAGTGGAGATTTTAAGGTGCACTACGCTTATCCCAAACAGGATAAAGAACCTGAAGACAAGCTTAGTCTGAATCCGGACAATCCTGTTATAGCCTGGCTGGATAAGCGGAATAGCCCTCTGTATATAGAACAGATAGATAATATCGCCGAGCTAAAGGGACTATGGCAGACAGAGAAGAAACAACTAGAAAAATCCGGCCTGGGAGCGTTTTACCCATTCAAAAGCCGGGATAAACTGATCGGCGTCCTAGCTCTGGGCAAAAAAGAATCGGGTGGTCCATACTCCCATGAGGATATGCAATTAATAGCCGGAATCGCCAATCAGGCCGGCGTTATAATAGAAAATGCCCAGCTATATCAACAAGCCAGAACGAGAGCCAATACCGATGAGCTGACAGGGCTTTATAACCATCGCAGTTTTCACGAGCGGATAGAACAGGAAATCGCCCGGGGTTCGCGTTTTGGCGGTACATTCTCCCTGATAATGCTGGATATAGACCTCTTCAAAACATACAATGATATCTACGGGCACCAGGCCGGCGACCGGATTTTACAGAATTTGTCCGAGCGCGTTAAGGAATCAATCCGGAATCTGGATATGGCCTTTCGCTATGGCGGCGAGGAATTCGCCATTATCCTGCCCGAAACACGGCCTGATGATGCTTACATCGTAGCCGAGCGCATCCGTAGAACGATAGAGACGAAGATAAGTTCCCGGGCAATGCCGATAACCATCAGCCTCGGCATATCCAGCTGGCCAACCGATGGCGTAAGCAAAGAGGAAGTTATTGCCTGTGCCGATGCGGCACTGTACCGGG
>JBDRFC010000040.1:0-2037 GCA_043819155.1 Chloroflexota bacterium
CGGGCTTGTCGAGGTGCTGGATACTTACAGCGTCAGGCAGGTGCTTGCTCCCACCTGGGAATACGATTCGCCTTTATATAACGAATGGCTCGCTTTGATTGAGGAAAAGAATATAAGGTATACCGCCGCCTATGCCGGGCAGCGGATGGAGTTCGACGGGGTGGTCATAGAGGTGCTGAATCCATCACAGCCGTTCCTGCTGGACACCGAGTCCGATATAGACAACAACGGTGTGGTCTTATATGTCACCCTGAACGATATAAGCTTCCTACTTACCGCTGATTTAATGTGGCAGGGCGAGCTGGAGCTTATCAGCCAGCGGCTTGTGCCGCAAAGCACGGTTCTGAAAATCGGACATCACGGCTCCAAAACTTCCACAAGCTATGACTTTCTGGCTATGGTAGACCCCCGGCTGGCGGTCATCTCCGCCGACCCGGCTGAATACGGCCACCCCCACCCCGATGTTATGGCAAGGCTTGAAGCTGAACTGGGGGCCGGGAACATCTACCTAACCGCCGCAGACGGCACTATAGAGTTCATCACCGACGGCGAAAGGCTGTGGCTGGAGGTGCAAAAGTAGCTGGGGGCTCAATTCTATGATAAACTCTGGTTAAATCTTCACAAGGAGTGAAAATATGCCTGTTATCGATTTCTATTTCAGCGGATTCGTAGGCATTATTGTCTTTATTATAAGTCTGGCTTTTTACTTCCTGCCGACAATTATCGCCCTTATAAGAGGCCACCGCAATGCCCTGGCTATCTTCCTGCTTAACTTCTTTCTGGGGTGGACTTTTATAGGCTGGGTAGTTTCCCTGGTCTGGTCGGTAACGAAGTAAAGGCTTGACAATCCTTTTATAATAATAGTAATAGAGTTCTCGATAAAGATAAAGTCACTCTATAGGCGGATAAATAATGAGTGAAGAACTTACAGCTAAAGAACAGCAACTAATGGATAAACTTTGTTAAGCAGTAACGATAGATATAGCTAATGGTAAAAGTAAGAAAGATATTGTAAAGGAACTTAAGAAGCAGGATTGGCCTGAAGAAACAGCAATAAACTTTGTTGATAATATCGAGGGGCAATTTAACGAATATGTAGAAGAGTATAAAAAAACCCGAAGGGCGAAAACAAATGAGCCAACAGTATAAACGCCATATGTTTTTTGGAATCTTATGGGTAATAGGCGGCACTGTACTTACAATTTTAACCCACAATATGGCAAGTGATGGTGGATACTATTTTGTTTTCTGGGGTGCGATACTATTTGGTATTATTGATTTCTTTAGGGGTCTTTTTGGATGGCTCAAATACTCGTAATTCGTAAATGCAACTAAACAGCAAAGCGCATAATTAGTTAGTTGAACTTAATCCGCCCCATCCTGAGCCAGACCGTGTGCAGCAAGCAGCTTCTTGTCCGCCAGTATATCATCGGTGGCGCCGTCGGCAACTATGCTGCCGCCTTCAATCACAACCACCCGCCGGCATAATGCCCGCACCACCTCCAGGTCATGCGATATTATAACCTTGCTTACCGGCAGGTGTTTCAATACCTCTACAAAAGCCCACTTTCCCCTGGGATCAAGGTTGCCTGTGGGTTCGTCAATCACCAGTATCTCGGGCGACATGGATAAAACGGTGGCTATGGCAATACGCTTCTTCTCACCGACGCTGAGGTGGTGCGAAGAGCGCTTCTCGAAACCTTTCATACCGACCGCATCCAGGGCTTGTGTTACTGCCTGCTGAACCTCCGCCTTAGCGTAACCCATATTTACAGGCCCGAAGGCAACATCATCAAAGACGGTGGGTGAAAAAAGCTGGTCGTCCGGGGTTTGAAACACCAGCCCCACTTTGCTGCGCACCCACCTCAGATTGCAGTTGTCAACCGGTTTTCCCAGCAGGCTTACGCTGCTGTTGCTCTGCAATATACCGTTGAAGTGCAGTATCAGCGTAGATTTGCCGGCGCCGTTGGGGCCCATAACAGCCACCGATTCGCCTTTGTAGATCGTCAGGTTGATATCCTTCAACGCCTGCTGTCC
>JBDRFC010000041.1:0-2924 GCA_043819155.1 Chloroflexota bacterium
AAACATGGCATTTTCACTCAACGTGACATCCAAGAATTATGCTGTGAAAACAGATTATTGCGGTATCATATCGGGTTCAAAGACCAATAAGGCAGTGGATTGCGGCTTTAAGGTATTCTACGGCGACTTGGCAGGCGCGCCGATGGTCGAGCAGTATCCGGTGAATCTGGAATGCAAAGTGGTTCATATCCTTGACCTGGGTAGCCATTATCTAGTTATCGGCGAGGTTATGGAAACCCATGTTTCCGGGGATTGCCTAACAGATGGGAAGCCCGACGTGAGTAAGATTCAACCTATTGCATACATAGAAGGACAACCTGGCGACTATTACTGTATGGGGGAAAATATAGGTAAAGCTTTTCGAATTGGCAAGGGACTTAAAAAGAAGTGAGGGTTTAGCTCCTGTAAATCTACTGAGCTAGACTCGAACAAACAACCTAGCGATTAACATCATCCATTAGTTTTATTGGACAATTACCACGCAAAAAGCCATAATGTTCAACTAGATTGATAGCACGAAGACTTTTGAGAAAGTTCTTGGTTTTAACTTACATGGCCCACCACCTCCACATTACTAGCCTGCCAAAATACTGTGCAGGGTTTTTTCAATTTCCCTGGTTTTATATGGCTTGGCAACCACCCCGCTGAATCCGTATTCTCTGAAATTAGCCATTATAGGGTCGGTTGAATAGCCACTGGAAACGATAGCCTTAACATCCGGGTCAATCTCAAGCAGTTTCTTGATTGCCTCCTTGCCGCCCATGCCTCCGGGGATGGTCAGGTCCATTATAACAGCGTCGAACGGCTGGCCGGATTTTTTAGCTTCAGTATAGACCTTAATGGCTTCGGCGCCGTCTTTGGTTGTGGTAACATCGTATCCCGCATCAGATAATATCTTGTCAAGGAGAAGATTTATAGTCTCTTCATCGTCCATAACTAGTATTCTGCCTTTACCGATAAGGGGTGTCTCTTCTAATACTTCTTCCTTCTGGATAACAGCCTTTACAGAAGCGGGCAGGTAGATATAAAAGGTTGTTCCGGCGCCCAGTTCAGACTCGACCATTGTATAGCCATTATGGCTCTTTACAATAGAATATGTGGTAGTAAGCCCCAGGCCGCTGCTGTGCTGCTTGGTGCTGAAATAGGGCTCGAATATCTTTTTAATGTTTTCAAGGGATATGCCGCAACCGTTGTCCTCTATAGTTATAAGTATATATTTGCCTTTAGGTAGCGGCAAGATATCCTTTTTCTTTATTGTTGTATTGCTGGCGGCTATATTAAGTAAGCCGCCGTCAGGCATGGCATAACCAGCGTTTATAACGATATTGGTTATAACCTGGCTGATTTGACCTTCGTCGACTTCTAACGGCCAGAGGTCGTCCGGCAGGGAATAGCTGCACTTTACGTTGGAACCCCTCAGGGCGAAGGCAGTTGATTCTTTTATCAATTCTGCGATGGAAACAACCTTTTTAACCGGGTCACCGCCCCTGGCAAAAGTCAGCAGGCGCGTGGTTAAGCTCTTTGCCCGCAGAGATGCCTTCTCCGCCTCAATCAGCCTCTCTAGAGCCTTGCTTTCAGGCTCCAGGTATCTTTGCGCCAGGGATATATTGCCAAGTATGCCGGTAAGGATGTTATTAAAATCATGGGCGATACCGCCGGCAAGGGTGCCTATGGATTCCAGCCTGTCCATTTCCTGGCGTTCCTGCTCCAGTATATTGCGTTCGGTTACGTCTCTTAATATGCTTATAAGACCGGCCGGCTTTCCGGAAGCATTATTCATTGCGCTTGTGCTTATTTCACCGGAGAAGCGGCTGCCGTCTTTTCTGATAATTGTTGCTTCAATACTTGCGGCAACTCCGGATGATAAAGGTTCCTTTACAGCCTCTAAGATTTTATGGTGGTCTTCGGAGGCAACATAATCCAGGGAGTTCTTGCCGATAATCTCGGCTTTGGACTTAAAGCCGTGCAATTTAAGAAATTTATTATTGGCATCCAGCACAAAGCCCTTTAAATCCAAGACTAATATGCCCTCGCTTACAGAGTTGAACATGAGGCGAAACTTCTCTTCGCTTTCACGCAGCGCTTCTTCCACTATCTTGCGCTCTGTAATATCTTTAATCATCTCTACACAGGAAGAAATCTTGCCGCTGGCATCCCGAATCGGGCTGGCAATACGCTCGAAAAACATATTTTGTCCATCAGGTAAAACGGCTCCTCGTTCTATGGAAGTTATTTCACCGGTAGAAAAAGCCTCTTGCACGGGGCAGTCATGGTGGTCTCCTCCTTCAAGGGAAAAAACATCGTAACATTTGCCGCCTACTTTATCACCATACAGGTCTTTAAAAAAACTGTTAAGGTAGGTAATATTGTAATCCCGGTCTACGATAAATATGCCCCACCCCAGGGAACTAATTATAGCCTCAAGCTTGTTTTTCTCTTCTGTAATATGCTCCTCTACCCTCTTGCGCTGTGTTATATCATGTAAAAAGACAAACTGTTCATCTTTATTGGTATAAGACTTGCTTATACTGACCTCAACGTCTATTATTCTGCCGTCTTTGCAACTATGCTGTGTTTCAAATCTATCAAAGCCTTTATCAAGTTTTTTTTTATTATGGTGGATGGCTTCATCGGAGTTCTCCTTGACATCCAGGTCTTTTACGAACATCTCAAGTAGTTCCTCCTGTGTATAACCAACCATCCTGCAGTATGATTCATTGACTTCAAGTATTTTGCCTGCAGAGTTTATGAGACAGAAACCGTCAAGGGCTGTTTCGATTATTGCCCGGTGCTTTTCCTGTTCATCCCCTGACATCTGCAACGTCTGGTTACGCCTGGCTTCGGGCGATTTCAGTTCGGAAATCTGCCGGCGCAGCTTATCAAGATCTTTTATTAGTTGTCCCTTTGTCTTATCCTTATCTTCC
>JBDRFC010000042.1:0-32207 GCA_043819155.1 Chloroflexota bacterium
CGCCCTTATGATGCAGCTGGGCGCCGAGGGGGTATTTGTCGGCTCCGGTATATTCAAGTCTTCAGACCCCGAAAAGATGGCTAAAGCTATCGTCAAGGCGACCACGCATTACAAGGACCCGAAGATAATCGCCGAGGTAAGCAAAGGCCTGGGGGAGGCTATGCCCGGGCTGGATATAAAGCAGATACCAGAGCATGAACTGCTGGCACCGAGGGGATGGTAGCAATCTACGGAGGTCAGCTTTGCAGAAGGTAATAAACGATGACCTGGATGCCCTGCTGGATATACTGCCGCCACATATCCGAAAGCCATTGAACCAACAGAAAGATATCGGTGACCTGCTTGAGGTGGTGCTTGACCTAGGCCGTTCCCCGGAAGCCCGTTTCCTGAATCGGGAAATTATCCTCAATCCACAGGAGATAAGCCAGGAGGATATTGACTATATCACCTCCCGCATCAGCAGCTTCGGCGGTGATAACCGTGCCGGCATAGAGCGTACCCTGCACCGCATATCGGCTATAAGAAACCGCAAGGGGAATATCGTCGGGCTCAGTTGCCGTGTCGGGCGGGCTGTTTTCGGCACCATAAAGATTATTGAAGACCTCATCCAGTCCGGCAAGAGCACCCTCCTTCTGGGTAAGCCCGGCATCGGCAAGACAACAATGCTGCGTGAGGCGGCACGTGTTATTGCCGATGACCTTAAGAAACGGGTGGTTATAGTCGATACCTCAAACGAGATAGCCGGCGACGGAGATATCCCCCACCCGGCTATAGGCCACGCCCGGCGGATGCAGGTAACCACCCCCAGCATGCAGCACGCAGTGATGATTGAAGCCGTCGAGAATCACATGCCTGAGGTAATTATAATCGACGAAATCGGCACCGAGCTTGAAGCTCAAGCAGCACGCACCATCGCAGAGCGCGGAGTGCAGCTTATAGGCACCGCCCACGGCAACACCCTTGAGAATGTAATGCTCAACCCGACCCTCTCCGACCTCGTCGGCGGCATACAGGCGGTAACCCTGGGTGATGAGGAAGCCAGGCGACGCCATACTCAAAAAACGATACTGGAACGCAAATCTCCACCCACCTTTGATATCATCGTTGAAATACAGGACAGGTACAGGGTAGCCGTCCATCTCGATGTTACCCAGGCCGTCGATGCCACCCTTCGCGGCCAGCTCAGCACCACTGAAACCCGCTGGTTGGATGAAAACGGAGAGGTCAGGATAAAAAAGGAAGAACCAGCTAAAAGGACAAAAGAGATCGTTGAAGAATCACCGCAGACAAGTATTAAACGCGCCATACCTAAACTCTACCCCTTCGGCATAAACCGGGTGCGGTTGGAACAGGCAGCCAGGGATATGCATATAACTTTGAATCTGGTTGACAACCTAAGCGACGCCGAGCTTATGGTAACCTCCAAGAGCTACTACCGCCGCAAGCCACAGAAAATCAGGGATGCCGAGGCAGCCGGCCTGCCCATATACGTCCTCAGGAAACACACACCGGCGCAGTTCAAACAAATGTTGTCCACCATTTACCCAACCGGGATTATAGATAGAGGCACTGGTAGAAAAAATACACTGGATGCCGCCCTCAAGGAAGCAGAGGAGGCAGCCGATAAGGTAATGGAAAACCAGCAGCCGGTACAACTCAGCCCGCAAAGCGCCTATATACGGCGGCTGCAGCATCTTATAGCCGAAAGAAACAACCTGCTTTCAAAAAGCAGCGGCAAAGACCCGAATAGAAGGGTAAGGATTTACAGAGAGGACTACCAAGTATAGCTATGTCTTTATTCATAACCTTTGAAGGCGGGGAAGGGTGCGGTAAGAGTGTCCAGGCAAAGGCTCTCTATGAAAGGTCATGCCAAAAAGGTATCCCGGCTATCCTGACCTATGAACCGGGAGGCACGCCGCTGGGAGATGAGATATGCCGCATACTGAAGTGGAATGAAAACCTGGATATAACGCCGCTGACCGAGCTTCTACTGTTCAATGCTTCCCGCAACCAGCTTGTGCATACCGTAATCAAGCCAAATCTAGAGGAGGGAAAGGTGGTCATCTGCGACCGCTTCACCGATTCCACCACCGTCTATCAGGGCTATGGACGGGGGCTTGACATGGAAGCAGTCAGAACGATTAATAATACTGCTACTCAAGGACTACTTCCCAGCCTGACAATTCTACTGGACCTGCCGGCAGAGGAAGGCCTTTCACGCAAAGAACAGGATCAGTATGACCGCTTTGAGAAGGAAGCTGTAGCCTTCCATGATAAGGTACGCCGTGGTTACCTGGAGCTGGCACGCGAAAAACCAGAACGTTGGCTGGTTATAGACGCCAAGCAAAATAAAAACAAGATAGCTGATATAATCTGGCGGAGAGTAAGCCAGTTACTACATCGGGGGGCTTGAAATGCCGCAAAAGTGCGTTGCTGTCGCAATGAGCGGAGGGGTGGATTCTTCGGTAGCAGCCGCTATTCTCAAGGAAGAGTGCTATCAGGTAATCGGCATTACCATGCTGCTATATTCCGAGTATGGAAATAAGGAAGCAGAGAATGCCAGACAGGTAGCTAAAAACATTGGCATCCCACATCACATTGTGGACTTTCGCCGTCTTTTTGAAAAGAGGGTCATCATCCCCTTCTGCAACGAATATCAACAGGGCAGAACGCCCAATCCCTGCATAAATTGTAATAGTTATGTCAAGTTTGATACCTTGCTGAAGAAAGCAATAAAGCTAGGAGCTGATTTTATAGCTACCGGTCATTATGCCCGGGTTGAAGCCTCCACAGATGACTACCGCCTTTTGAAAGGTGTTGACCACAGCAAAGACCAATCCTACTTTCTCTACACTCTAGGGCAGAAACAGCTTCAACGCTTGCTGTTACCCTTAGGCACACTATACAAAAACCAGACAAAAAGAATGGCCAGGGAACTGGGCTTAGCCGACATCACAAAGCCTGAAAGTCAAGATATCTGCTTTATACCGGATAGCGATTACTCCTCATTTATCGGTAAGCGTATCTCATCACCCCCCGGAGACATAATTGATACAGATGGCAGGATTATAGGCAGACATAAAGGCTTAGCCCACTATACGGTAGGCCAGAGACAAGGCCTTGGATTGTCTTCTAACAAACGCCTGTATGTAATCAGGCTTGATACCGGCAACAACAGATTGGTAGCCGGCAGCCAGGAACATCTTTTCACGAGTAACCTGTCTGCCAATCGGTTAAGCTGGGTATCAGGCAAAGCCCCTGATGAAACAGCTAATATAACAGCTAAAATCAGATACAGGTCGCCTGAAGTTAAGGTTAATCTGGACATCAATAAGGACACCGCCGAAGTCCGGTTTGCCCAGCCCCAGTGGGCGGTAACCCCGGGACAATCCACTGTTTTTTACCAGGGAGAGGTTGTACTGGGTGGTGGCGTAATAGAAACTCCCAAATTAATAGAAGGTAATGAGGCAGATAAACATCCGATACATGCCATCCTTCGCTGAAGAAGAAGATCTGGCTATGCAGGGCTACCGCTTTATCGCTGGCATAGATGAAGCCGGACGCGGCGCCCTCGCCGGACCGGTAGTAGCCGCCGCCGTTATCCTTCCCTACCGCCCGAGACCTACATGGCTACAGCAAGTAAAAGACAGTAAACTTTTAACAGCTAAAAAGCGTGAATACCTTTTTAGCTGCATCCAGGAGGTAGCCGTATCAACAGGCGTGGGTATAGTTTCCCACCAGATTATAGACTCTTATAATATCGTTTCGGCAACAAAGATGGCGATGAAGCAGGCTATAGAGCAGCTTTCGCCACCAGCCGATACCCTTCTAATAGATTTTTTAAGCCTGCCGGAAGTGCCTATACCTCAAAAAGGAATAGTTCATGGGGACGGCCTTTGTTTTTCGATTGCCTGTGCATCAATAATCGCCAAGGTAACACGAGACCGCCTTATGATAGAAATGGACGCCATCTATCCCGGTTACAGCCTGGGGAAACATAAAGGCTACTGTACCGAAGAACATGTAGCCAGCCTGAATAGGCTTGGCCCGTCTCCCATCCACCGCCGTTCTTTCCGCCCTGTAAAGGAGATACTGCTGCGGTGAATATGAAACGCATTGATACCGGCAAAAGAGGGGAAGAGCTGGCCCGGGATTTCCTTATAAAACGGGGCTTCCGCATTCTGGATGCCAACTACCGCTGCACCGAAGGCGAGATTGACATCATCAGCCAGTATAAAGATTGCCTCGTCTTTACCGAGGTCAGGACAAAAACAAGCCAGCAGTTCGGCAGCCCGGAAGAATCAATCACATACACTAAAAAAAGAAGGTTGATAACTACTGCCCAGCATTACCTGCAAAATCATGGCAATCAGCTACCGCTGTGTCGTATTGACTTTATCGCCGTAGAGCTGGATGGAAAAGGAAAGCTATCACGCATTGAACTTATTGAAAATGCAGTAGATGAGAACTGAGCACATATTTACCCCCCAGTCCTATTATGCTAAAATTAGCCATCTCGCTTTAATCCTGCCTGTAGTCAAAGGCTGAGTTTATAAATGTATTTATCAGATCAAACACTGCGCATCATTGACGCTAATCTGAACCGCATCGGGGAAAGCCTGCGTCTCCTGGAAGATGTTGCGCGCTTACTGCTCAACGACGCTATCCTATCCAAACAGCTTAAGGCGATGCGTCACGAACTGGCAACCAGAGAACTATCCGCAAAGGAGCAACTGCTACAGGCACGCAATAGCGAGGGTGATATCGGTATGGATATTGAAGTCAGCCAGCAGACCAAAGAGAGAGATCTGCCGGCAGCGATAATCGCCAACGCCAGCAGAATCCAGGAATCGCTGAGGGTTTTAGAGGAACTAAGCAAGATTCCGGGTATAGACTTGGATTCGGACAAGTTCAAGAGAGCCAGATTCAGCTTGTATGATATAGAAAAGGCTCTGCTATCCGGGGTACTGCGAAAGGAGAAAAAAGAACGCATATCCGGCCTGTACGCCATCATAGATACGCAGTACCTGGAGAACCGCCGCCATGATGAAGTAGTTAACCAGATGCTTGAGGGTGGCGCCAGGATAATTCAGCTGCGTGATAAATATATGCTAAAAAAAGAGCTTTTACCCATAGCCCGGCAGTTAAAGGAGTTGTGCACTGCATATAATGCCCTCTTTATCGTAAATGATTACCTTGATATAGCCCTGGCGGTTGATGCCGATGGCTTGCACATCGGGCAGGATGACCTGCCGTTAAAAACCGCCCGCAAGCTGCTGCCGATTGGTAAAATCATCGGCTGTTCGGTAGAGAATGTATCTCAGGCGGTTGCCGCTGAAGCCGATGGTGCCGATTATATTGCCGCCGGTGCTATCTACCCGACACAATCCAGAGCAAAAATAGAAACAGTCGGGCTTGATATGATTAAAGCCATAAAAAAATCAACCAGCCTGCCGCTTGTAGCTATCGGTGGTATCAACCTGAATAATGCGGAGGAGGTTTTAGCCGCCGGTGCCGATAGTATCGCCGTAATAAGCGCCATAATGCAGGCAGATTCGCCCAAGGAAGCGACAAGGCAGATAATAGATAAAATCGGGGTGTGTAATTAGTGGGATTTACTGATAATCTGGATTCAATCGCCGACAAAATAAAAGCCGACCTGCTGGCAAAGGATGCCGCCAGAGAAAAAGCGCTGCCCCTGTGCCGCGAAGTTATCCGCTATAGTGGCAAAGCCATCCGCGCCCTGCACCGACAGGAATTTGATAAAGCCGGGGATATGCTCGGCTCAACCGGAAATCTTGTTTGCGATGCCAAACAGAGCCTCACAGAATACTGCGAATTGCAGCACTCACGTTTTCTGCTTGATGCCCAGAAGGAGTTTGCCGAAGGCAGTATTACACTGGCTTTGATAACCAGGCAACAACTGCCCGATCCCGACGAACTGGGGGTGGATTATGCCGCTTATCTGAACGGATTAGGTGAGGCTGCCGGGGAGGTAAGACGTTATATTCTGGATAGCCTGAGAAAGGGTGACTTGTCAAGAGGCGAAGAGCTACTTCAGGCTATGGACGATATATATGATGTGCTGGTTACAATGGACTTCCCCGATGCCATAACCGCCAGTCTGCGTCACACCACAGATATGGTTCGTGCCGTCCTGGAAAGGACACGCAGTGATTTAACGCTGGCGATACAACAAAAAAACCTTGAAAACAAAATTGAAAAGTATAAATAGAAAGGGGAAAAAGAGTTGAACTCAATGTTAATCGCCGTTATATGCGGTATCCTGGGCTTAATCGTAGCCGCTTTCCTGGCATACTATGTGCTGAAGCAGCCACAGGGCTCGGAGAAGGTGAGGCAAATCTCAGCCGCCATCAAGGAGGGTGCGCTTACCTTCCTGGGGAGGGAGTACCGCATACTGGCAATGTTTGTGTTAGTTGTAACCATCATCCTGGGGATGGTGCCTGACCTCGACTGGTTTGTATCCATAGCCTTCGTTTTCGGCGCCATCTGCTCCGGGCTAGCCGGTTTTATCGGCATGAGCATCGCCATAAGAACCAACTCCAGAACTGCCGCTGCCGCACAGCACAGCCTTAGCCAAGGATTGCGGGTTTCATTCCGCGGTGGTGCGGTTATGGGGTTAAGTGTCGTCAGTATCGGCATACTTGGTTTGAGCATTCTATATTTTGCCTTTGGCGAAAGTGCCAGCTTCCTTACTATTATTCCCGGTTTCGGTTTCGGCGCTTCTTCAGTAGCCATATTCGCCAGGGTAGGCGGTGGTATCTATACAAAGGCAGCTGATACCGGGGCTGACATAGTAGGCAAGGTTGAGAAGGGAATCCCTGAGGATGACCCGCGTAACGCCGCCGTTATCGCCGATTTCGTTGGCGATAACGTGGGTGATGTCGCCGGTATGGGCGCCGACCTGTTTGAATCTTATGTCGATTCAATCATCGCCACCATGACTTTAGGCATGATAGCCGTTTTTTCCACCACACTGGATAAATCCCTGGTGCCGGATGAGGCTTCCGCCTGGTTCCTGCCGATACTGGTAGCCGCCGGCGGTATCCTGGCTTCAATTATCGGCATCTTTATGGTTCGGGTGGGTGAGAAGCTTAAAATGGAAGCGCTTCTAAATGCCCTGCGCCGCGGCACTTTCTCGGCGTCAATCCTGACGGCAGGCTTTTCTTTCCTCGCCGTCCTCTTTCTGGATGCCGATATCAGTATATTCTGGGCAATACTTGTCGGGCTTGTCGCCGGTGTCCTTATCGGTGAAAGCACAAATTACTTTACCTCATACAGCTACAAGCCAACCCTGCGCATTGCTGAGGCATCACAGACCGGTGCCGGCACCAACATTGTCAGCGGTTTCGCCAACGGGCTGATGAGCACCCTGCCACCGGTTATCCTGATAGCCATCGCCATCATAGTGGCTCACCACTTCGCCGATGTCTATGGCGTTGCTATAGCCGGTGTCGGTATGCTGGCTACATTAGGTATCCAGGACGCCACCGACGCCTACGGACCGGTGGCTGATAATGCCGGCGGTATCGTCGAGATGGCCGGGCTTCCGCCGGAGATAAGGCAGCGAACCGACGCCCTGGATTCACTGGGCAACACCACCGCCGCCACCGGCAAGGGTTTTGCCATCGGCGCCGCCGGTCTGACATCGCTGGCATTATTGCTGTCCTACGTCAATGCGGTGGGGATTGAAATGGCTGAAATCAGCCTGCTTGACCCACGCGTCATCGCCGGGCTTTTCCTGGGGGCACTGCTGCCGGCTGTTTTCTGCGCCCTGACGCTGAATGCCGTGAGTAAGACAAGCTTTTCCATTGTAAATGAAGTGCGCCGCCAGTTCCGCGAAATAAAAGGTCTTATGGAAGGCACCGCCAAGCCAGATTACACCCGCTGTGTAGACATCTGCACCAAAAACTCCATAAAACAGATGATAATCCCCGGGGTTATCACCATTTTGTCACCGGTAGTCGTTGGTCTTATACTGGGACCGCTGGCTCTGGGCGGATTCCTTGTCGGAGCTATCATTACCGGTTTTATACTGGCGATAACCTTCTCCAACGCCGGTGGCTCCTGGGACAACGCCAAGAAATGGATAGAGACAGGCGCTTACGGCGGCAAGGGCTCAGATGCTCACAAAGCGGCTGTCGTTGGCGATACGGTGGGTGACCCGATGAAGGATACCTCCGGGCCTTCGCTGAACATCATGATAAAACTGATATCCATAATAGCGCTGGTTATAGCACCGGTGCTGGTAGGTTTCAGCGGGCTTATATAAGGATTAAACTAAAAATGGATTACCCCGGCGCTCGGCTCCGATTGTTGTTTCGGGACCGTGCCCGGGGTAAACCTTTATATCGTCATCAAGCACCAGTAGCTTGTTCCTGATACTTCCTATCAATTGTTCGTGGTTGCCCCCGGAACCGGGCAGGTCAGAGCGGCCAACGCCGAAGTTAAACAACGTATCCCCACTGAACAACACCCCATCGCCGAGGAGGCAGATGCTGCCCCGCGAGTGGCCCGGCGTATGAATAACCGTTAGCTCAAGACCGCTAACGGATACAACATCACCATCATTGAGCAGCCTGTCCGGGGGAGGCGGTGATTTAAAACCGGCACCCATAAAGATGCCCAGCAGTTTCTGTTTTAGCGTGCTTATATCTTCGGCGTGAATGGCAATCGGGGCACCTGTTTCTTCCTTGACCTCTTTTAAGGCGGCGGTATGGTCAGAATGGCCGTGGGTCAGAACTAATATCTTTACATCTAAGCCCGAGTCCCTCACCTCTTTCAGAATTCGCTCTGCCTCATCGCCGGGGTCGATTATAATCCCCTGCTTGCTTTTTTCGGAGCCAATAATGTAGCAATTGGTAGCAAAGGGACCGACCTCCAGCCTTTTTAATATCATTACTTTCTCCTGTAAAATTTATAATAATAGAGAGATAATAGTTTTTTTATTCTACCACATCAGGCAAAGCTGATAATAATGCGCTTATCCCCCACCGCTATACTTTGACATCCAAGCCCAAAGCTGATAACTTTTATGTGCTAATGACAACCTTAAAAAGAACCCCGGAAGATAAAGGGGAGACGGTAGAGCTAGTCTTCAACTGGAAATACATACTATTGCCACTGTCTATCCTGCTATTGATGACAGCGCTAACCGCTATTTTCTATCCCCAGCTGACCGATGAAGTAGCCTACCGTTTCAGTATGAACGGCTCACCAAAAAGCTGGCTGAGCCGCCAGGCAATTCTTCTACTTACACTGCTGCCGCAATTTATACTTTTTATAATCGCCATCGCTATAACCTGTGGAACAGCCATGGCAGGCCGCTCTATTGGGCAAATAACAAGAGCCCTAAAACCGGAAAGGTTCTTAATGTTGATGGGTAACCTGGTTGCCCTGCCCCAGATTATATTCGGCTTTGTAATGCTTGATGTTTTCATATACAATACACACGACAATCACCTTATGCCCATATGGCTTTTCGCCCTTATTATAATGATTATCGGCGGTATTATTCTTGCCATCTTTTTCATCCAGGCATTCAAGCGTACCCGCAGCCTCGACTTATGATATTGCTAAATATAAACATATACAAAGAAGAAAGGGTTAAACCTATCTGAAATGAATAAAGCCAGTATGGAAAAGATTGTTTCCCTCTGCCGCCGACGCGGTTTCATCTTCCCTAGCAGTGAAATCTACGGCGGACTATCCAGTTGCTGGGATTATGGGCCGCTGGGTGTAGAGCTTAAAAACAATGTAAAAAAAGCCTGGTGGCAGGCAGTAGTCCAGCAAAGAGACGACATCGTAGGCCTGGACACAAGTATCTTCATGCACCCCAAAGTCTGGGAAGCCAGCGGCCACCTGGAAGGCTTTTCCGACCCGCTGGTAGAATGTAAAAGCTGCCACCTAAGGTGGCGCACCGATGATTTTGATGGTAATGTATGCCCATCCTGCGGCGGCGAGCTTACAGAGCCTCGCCAGTTCAACCTGATGTTCAAGACATTTATGGGGCCTGTCGAGGATGAAGCCGGCGTGGTCTACCTGCGCCCGGAAACGGCACAGGGTATATTCGTCAACTTCCAGAACGTTGTTAATACCACCAGAAAGAAACTGCCTTTTGGCATCGCCCAGATAGGCAAATCCTTCCGCAATGAAATTACAACCGGCAACTTCATCTTCCGCAGCCGTGAGTTCGAGCAGATGGAGATAGAGTATTTTGTCAAACCGGGAACGGGCAAAGAATGGTTTGATTACTGGCTCAAGGAGCGCTTCAACTGGTACACCGAGCTGGGGATTAAAGAGGAAAATTTAAAGCTACGCCCACATGACAAGGGAGAGCTTGCCCACTATGCCAGAGGTTGCTCTGACATTGACTACCAGTTCCCGATGGGCTGGTCAGAACTGGAAGGCATTGCCAACCGAGGCGATTTTGACCTGGTACAGCACGCAAAGGCAAGCGGCAAGGGTCTAAGCTACCTGGACGAGGAAACAAACGAGCACATCGTGCCTTATATTATTGAACCGTCAGCCGGGGTGGACCGCTCTGTGCTGGCTTTCCTGTGCAACGCCTATGATGAAGAGCCGGATAAAGACGAAATACGAGTGGTGCTTCACCTGCACCCGGCATTGGCGCCCTATAAAGCCGCCATACTACCCCTCAGCCACAAAGAGCCGCTAACCAAGGTTGCCAAAGAGATATACGCTGACCTGCGCCAGTGCTGGATGGTGAGCTACGACATTGCCCAGAGCATCGGCCGCCGCTACCGTCGCCAAGATGAAACCGGTACGCCATATTGCATAACCATTGATTTTCAGTCGCTTGAGGATAAGCAGGTTACTATCCGCGAACGGGACAGCATGAAGCAGCTACGCATTCCCATAAGCGAACTTAACAATACACTTACCGCCAAGTTAAGCGGTGAACCTTTTGAGGTTTTACCCCCCGGCGGCAGCCACTGGTTGGGATTCTAATCCGGCGAAAGTTAATAATGAAAATCATCCACTTTGCAGACCTTCACCTGGGGGTGGAAAGCTACGGGCATATCGACCCGTCAAGCGGGCTTTCTACCCGCTTTCTGGATTTTCTCTCATCCTTTGACAAACTGGTGGACTATGTCCTTGAAAACAGGGTTGACCTCGTACTTTTTTGCGGCGATGCTTACAAGAGCCGCGACCCCAGCCAGACCCAACAGCGGGAGTTCGCCAAACGTATAAAGCGGCTTTCAGAAGGTGTGGTATCCATCTTCCTCCTCGTCGGCAACCATGACCTGCCCAACGCCATCGGGCGCGCTACCACCACCGAAATCTTCAATACGCTGGCGGTGGAAAACGTCTATGTCGCCAACAGCCCTGGCATCCATAAAGTTGAGACTCCTGGCGGTATTATCCAAATCGTAGCCCTTCCCTGGTTAAGGCGCAGCATCCTTTTAGCCAGGGAGGATACAAAGAATTTAAACTTCGATGAGCTTAATAAAAATATGCAGCAGAAGTTAACAAGTATTATAAAAAACATGGCTAAAAAACTTGATCCCGTTCTGCCCTCAATACTGGCTGCCCATGTCTGGGTCTCCGGCGCCCGCATCGGCTCGGAGGAGTCAATGACCATCGGGCAGGAACACGTATTGCTGCCGGGCAATGTCGCCAACCCGGCTTTTGACTATATCGCCCTGGGGCATATTCACCGGCACCAGGTCCTATCAGCCAATCCACCGCTTATATATGCCGGCAGCCTGGAGCGGCTGGACTTCGGGGATGAAAATGACGAAAAGGGATTTTACATCGTAGATATCAATACTGATAAAAAAACGGGTAAAAGGCAGGTATCATACAAGTTTCAACCCTTAAACGGACGCCGCTTTTTAACCATAAATGTCAACATCGAACCCCAGGATGCAGAACCGACAGCCGCCATCATAGAAGAGATTTCCCGGCACGATATCACCGGTGCTATTGTCCGCCTCCAGATTAGCCTTCCCCAGGAAAGCGAGGGGCAGATTTTGGATGGTGATATAAGAAACGCACTTAAAGATGCACACTATTATGCTATTACAAAGGATGTAAAACGGCAGAGCCGGCTACGACTGGATGGACACAGCGCCGAAGAGATAACACCACTGGCAGCCCTGAAAGCCTACCTTGAAGATAAAAAGTTCTCCAAGAGCCATACCAAACTGCTGCTTAAATATGGCGAAGAGCTTATAAAAGAAAAGGTTTCCGAAGAATAAATCCGATTAAAGATAATAGACGAGGAGGAAAGCGTGGACTACCACATGCAAAAACCTATATTCGAGAACCGATATGACGCCGGGCGGCAGCTGGCTGAAAAGCTGGCGGCGTACAAGAAGGAGCCTGTTATCGTGCTGGCTATCCCCAACGGCGGCATACCGGTAGGAATGCAGGTAGCCCTTGCCTTAAATGCCGACCTCGACCTCGTTATTTCGCGCAAAATACCGATACCGCTGAGGCCTGAAGGCGGCTTCGGTGCTGTTGCCGATGATGGCACGACTATCCTCAACCAAGCCATACTAAAGAGAATAGAGCTTACCGAGAATCAGGTAAACTACCAGGTAAACAAAGTGAGGAACGATATCCAACAGCGCAGCCTGCTCTACAGGGGCAGTAAACCGCTTTCAATAGTAAAAGACAAGATAGCAATTGTCGTAGATGACGGGCTGGCTTCGGGTTATACAATGATGGCTGCTATTGAATCTGTGCGCCGCCGCCAGCCGAAGCATATTATTGCCGCCGTGCCGGCAGCATCGGCAGCCGCCGTCAAGAGTGTGGAAAAGACCGCCGACAGGGTGATAACAGTGGTAACATCATTCGCTCCCAAGTTCTATATCTCCGATTTTTACAGCTATTGGAATGTCCTCGGCGATGAAGAGGGGCTTAAGTGCTACAAAGACTGGCAGATGAGACGCTACCAGTCCAGCATCAAACCTCCGATGGGGAAGTAAGGAGACCTACTCGATAATCTTAAACTCCCCCACATCCACCAACCCTAAATCCGTCAGCCTTAATTCGGGGATTACCGGCAGCGCCAGAAAGGAAAGTGTGGCAAACGGCGATGGTAAACTACTACCAAGTTCGGCAGCCAGAGCCTTCAACCTCTCCAGTTGAGCAACTACATCTTCCAACGGCTGGTCAGACATCAGCCCACCGATAGGCAATGCCAGACTCGCCAGAACTTTGCCTTCGTTAGCGACAACCAGTCCACCCTGCAACTTCTCAACATGCTTGATACCGGTGTATATATCCCCGTCATCCGTGCCGACGGCAATGATATTATGCGAATCATGGGCAACGGAAGATACCAGCGCTCCTCGTTTCAATCCAAAGCCCTTAACCAGCCCGATGCCGATATTACCAGTAGCATGGTGTCTTTCTACAACCACCAGTTTTAGTATATCGTTTTCAATATCAGGCACGGCTGCTCCATCTTTAATCCTGACTTTCATAATTTGCTTTTTAGTAATTATCTGCCCGGGAACTATCTCTATAACCGGCCTCATCTCACCTTTAGCCACCAGCTCCAGCGCCCTTATATCAAAGGGTTTTATATTGACAGTGGTTACCGGTTTGCTACCCCTGTACTTACCCACTTTGAAAAGGACTTTGCCCTGCTCAGCAACCAGCTTCCCATGATGGAAAGCCATACTTATACTAAACTTGGATAAATCATCAACGACAATCAGGTTAGCTGTATAACCGGGGGCTATGGCTCCTAGCCTGCCCAGCCCGAAATACTCGGCGGCGTTTATGGTCGCCAGCTGGATGGCCCGCACCGGTTCAAGCCCCAGCTTAATCGCCTTGCGCACCACGGCATCCATATCACCATCCCGCAACAGGTCGGCACAACTGCGGTCATCAACGACAAACAGGCACCGCTTATAAGTCCTATCGGTAACCAGGGGCAGCAGGGCTTCCAGGTTTTTCTCCGAGGAGCCTTCCCTTATCATAATATGCATACCCCGTTTCAGCTTTTCCCCGGCTTCTTCAAGAGAGACCGATTCGTGGTCGGAGTATATGCCGGCGGCAATATAAGCAGCCAAGTCTTTATCTCTTACTAAAGGAGCATGTCCATCAATTATTTTACCTTTAGCCATATTTATTTTCCTGAGGACATTGTCATCGCCACCGATTACCCCGGGGAAGTTCATCATCTCCCCCAGCCCGATAACACCCTTCCGGCCTTGAATCCGCTTTAGCTCATCGGCTTCAAGGCAGGCACCCGAGGTCTCGAGGTGGGTCGCCGGCACACAGGAAGGAGCCATCAGAAAAAGCTCCAGGGGCAGGCGTCGGGCGGAATTTAGAATATATCTGATAGCATTAATGCCGCAGACGTTTGTCAGTTCATGCAGGTCTGTGACAACTGCCAGCGTACCCCTGGCAACCACCGCCCGGGCATACTGGTCTATATCCAGCATTGAGCTTTCGATATGGGTATGCCCATTGATGAGTCCCGGCGCCAGATATCTGCCATCAAGGTCTATAACCCGCTTTGCCTGTTTATAGTCCCCGATGCCGGCAATCATACCATCATAAATAGCCACATTACCCGCCTCCACCTCGCCATTAAAGACATTGACTATTCTGGCGTTGGATAGCACCAGGTCAGCCGGGCTTTCACCCCTGGCCACCGAGATTAAGTTTGCCAGTTCAGAGGGCATTATTACTCCTCTTCAATAAAACATAAATCGGGCAGGTTACGGAACTTCTCGTCCCAGTCCAGACCATAGCCGATAAGAAACTTATCCGGTACTTCAAAACCCAGGTAGTCAATGTTAATCTGAAGCTTCCGCCGCGACGGCTTGCTGGTAAGAGCACATACCTTTACAGAGGATGGCTCCTGCTGGTTTAGGTAATCCAGCAGGAAATCCGTTGTCAGGCCGGTATCAATTATGTCTTCAATAACAAGCACATCCCGATCCTGGATATCAGTACAAAGACCCTGAACCACTTCAACCATTCCCGAACTCTCCCGGCTCTGCCCATAGCTTGATAAACAGACGAACTCCACTTCCACCTGTAAATCAAGATGCCGAATCAGGTCAGCCAGAAAGACAAAGGCGCCCTTTAAGACGGCAACCAGGATGGGCTTCTTGCCGCGATAGTCTTCATTTATCTGTGCCGCCAGCCGACAAACGGTAACTTCTATCTCCTGGCGGTCGATAAGAACCCTGGGTTCCATATGAGAATCCATAGCCACCAAGATTATAGTCCCTGCCCTTTATCCTGTCCACCAAACAGCAGGGGTGGGTTTTATTCATAATAACAGCGTGCTATAATTATGTTCCTGACAAGCATAATCCACTTTCGTGGTTGAAGGGGCATAAAAGATGAAGTGTCTGAACTGTAGCCGTGAAATAGATAAATCTCTCTTTCCCGAAGATTTAACCTATTGTCCCTACTGCGGACAGGAAATGGGCTCGGCAAGCATCGGCGAGAAGCTGCGATTCTGCCCCTATTGCGGCAAGAAACTGACCGACCAGACAAGTTTTTGCCCGCATTGCGGTAAGAAACTGGTGTCCGTTGGGGCAAAGGGCGGCAAACATGATATCCATAGCCTTGAAGATATCCAACAGGCAGGTATGGATTTTATTGATAAAACGGCCAAGCCAATAGCCAAGAAAATAAGAAATACTTTCGGCCGCGAAAGAAAGGTTAGAAAACTATACCAGCAGTGGGCGGAGTTTTCCAACCTGCCCCCCGAAGAAATACCATCAATAGAAGAGTTGAAAAATATGTCGGCTGAAGAAAAAGCCAGGGAAGACAGCCAGCCGGATGACGACGAAGACTAAAAAAGAAATCTCCTCCATGGTTATTAATGTAGAACACCTGGTTAAAAGCTATGGCGACATTAAAGCAGTAAACGACATAAGCTTCCAGGTTATGCAGGGCGAAGCCTTTGGCATGCTGGGTCCCAATGGCGCCGGCAAGACGACCACCGTCGAAATAATAGAAGGGCTGCGTAAAGCAGATTCCGGCCATGTCACTGTTCTGGATCTGGATGTAGCCAGAGTACCGGCCAAAATAAAGCAGAGAATCGGTATCCAGCTCCAGGCGCCTTCACTGCTGCCACTGGTAACCGTCCAGGAGATACTTCAACTATTCGCCAGCTTCTACAAGCATTCAATCCCGATAGACGATATTCTGGAGCTGCTGGCGCTAAAAGACAGCCGCAAGGTGCTTGTTAAAAACCTGTCCGGCGGTCAACAACAGCGCCTGTCGGTAGCTATGGCATTGATTAATGACCCGGATATAGCTTTTCTGGATGAGCCAACAACCGGATTGGACCCTCAGGCACGCAGGAGCTTGTGGTCGGTTATAGAGGATATGCGCAGTAAAGGCAAAACAATCTTTCTTACTACCCACTATATGGAGGAAGCGGAGCGTCTTTGCGACCGGGTGGCAATAATTGACCACGGTCAGATTATCGCCATGGATTCTCCCAGAGAATTGATTAATACCTATTTTAAGGAAAGCGCTATCCAGTTTGAACTGGAACCGGCTCCGCCAGAGATTGTTTTGCAATCCTTCCCTGGAGCCACCCAGGTTATGGTCAGCGGTAGTGAGGTCATCGTTTATTCGGATAATATACCGGCGACAATGTCATCTATATTGAAATATGCCGAGAAGGTCAACCTGACCGACCAGCTCAAAGACCTGTATGTTCGCGATGCTACCCTGGAGGATGTGTTTCTGAAACTTACCGGCAGGAAGATAAGGGAATGAAAGCCTTTAACAGACTACTGGTGGCTAATTTCAAGCAGTTTGTACGAGACAGGACGGCTCTGTTTTTTACCTTTGCCTTCCCGGTGCTGTTTATGTTCATCTTCGGCTTTGTCTTCAGCGGTGGTGACGACATCAGCTATGACATCGGGCTGGTTAACCAGGACAATTCAGCCATCGGCGAAGGTATCTCCACTGCTTTGCAGGAGATACCCATCTTTGAAATCGGCGCAGGGGAACTGGAAGGCAAGCTTGATGAACTCCGCGGCGGCGAACTTGACGCCGTCGTTGTAATACCGGCTGGCGTAGAAGCCGATATAGGCAAGGGCGAACTTGTATATATCACGGTCTATTATGACCATTCCCAGACAACATCGGCGCAGATAATCCTACCGGTACTGCGGCAGGTAATTGATTCCGTAAATATACAGATGACAGGGCAACCGGTTCTGTTCGGGCTTGCCGAGGAGTCCATCCAGGCACATGAACTGGGTTACATAGACTACCTGGTGCCTGGCATTCTGGCGATGTCTATTTTATTCCTCGGGCTTTTCGGCTCGCTGACGCTGGTGGAATGGCGCGAGAAGAAGGTACTGAAACGCTTCGGGGCGACGCCGCTGCACCGCTCTATGATGGTATCCAGCCAGGTTGTCTATCGCTTGATACTGGCCCTGACACAGACACTGATTATAATCGCCATCGCCTATTTCGTTTTTAATGTCCAGATGGTGGGTAACTGGCTTCTGCTTCTCGGGCTGGTGCTTCTTGGTGCCCTGACCTTTATAAGTATCGGCTATTTCGCCGTGTCGCGCGCCAGAACCGTCGAGGGTGCCATGCCCATCATCCAGATAATACAGTTCCCCATGCTTTTTCTTTCAGGCATATTCTTCCCGGTTGAAATTATGCCTGACTTTATGCGCCCCATACTTTCAATCATACCCCTGACCTATCTTGGCGACGCTTTCCGGCAAATTATGGTGGACGCCACGCCCGTCTATCCCCTGATGCTGGATGTAGGCGTTCTGGCAGCCTGGTTCGTTATCTGCATGATACTGGCAATCAAGCTGTTCCGCTGGGAGTAACTTCTTCCAACGGTGGAGAGCGGAAAGCCACAACAAACGCTTGTACGGTTATAGCCATTATAAGTAGATTGCGGATAAAAAGCAGAACTATAAGATTCTGGTATCCATATTTCGGCCCATAAGTGGCATACTCAAAATCCAGGTAGCGATGGGGATATATATACTGACTTATGCCGGCGGCAACCAGAAACAGCAATAGCGGATTGTAAAGCCATCGCTCCAAAACCAGGGGTAGCAGCGGGCAAATCCATATTAAATATTGCGGCGAAAAGACCTTGCTTGTAAGCAGCATTATTAACATCACCAGCATGGAAAACAACAGCAACTGCTTTATCGCCTCATTGTTCAACACCACCCCACCACCCTCGTCTTTCGGTTTTTGCCATAATCGCCGGGCATATAAACCATAGGCAGACAGTAAAAAGGCGGCAGTAATATAGAACGAGTATTTAGCCATTGCGTCAGCCAGCGGAGAGATTATATTCCAGGAGCCGTAGGTCATATCCGCACTAACCTGCGTCAGCCCCATTGCCTGCCCCAGCAGAATTATTGAGCCATAGCTGCTTTCGGAGTGTAGCCCCCGCAGCATATGGTATTCCAGGGAATACCAGTAACCGTCTGCATTCATAAATACCCAAGGCAGGTTAAGGGCCAGCACAACAACCCCAAAAACAACCACCCCCTGCACCAATTGCCGGTATTGCCGCTGTCGCAGCAGGTACAAAGCAAAAAGCGGCGCTATGATAATAGGATAGAGTTTGGTGGCCAAACCCAGCGCCAGAAAAGCCCATGCAGTCTTGTTTTTACCGTTTATAAAGGCATACAGGGCTACCATCACCAGCGCCGTCGGCAGCATATCAAAGCGGCCGGTTACCAGCGTTCCTACGGCAACCAGGCACAGGGTATAGGCACCAAGGACATACCAAACCTTTAATTTAAGACGGCTGGCAAGCTTCCACAGAATGAAAAGCACCACCAGGTCTATAAGATATATCTCTAAAGCAAACAAAGAGCTGTAAACAGCTAAATCAGGGGAGGGCAACGCCGGCAGCAAGAATGAAAGTAATGCCAGCGGCGGGTATTCAATCAGGAAATCCCGATATGGCATATTGCCGTCCAGCATCTTCTGGGCAATTGATTGCTCAAACCCGTGCCCCATGACGTTATAATCAAAGACGGTATAGATGGCCAGTAAAATTATAGCGTGTAGAATGGCAAAGACTATAAACGGCCGCTGCCGCAGCCACTGTATTACCCGGTTAATCTTTTCGTAATACATAAATTGTAACCAAAAACAATTCTATCAGCTTATAACACTGTTTGCCACAAAAAATTAGCTTTTATATAATCAGCATACAATCACCAAAGCTGTAAAAACGATAGCCCCTATCAATGGCTTTGTTGTAGGCCCGCAGAATCAACTCCCGTCCGGCAAAAGCAGAAACCAGCATAAGCAGTGTAGACTTCGGTAGATGAAAATTGGTAACCAGACCATCCGCCACACAAAAACGGTATCCCGGTAAAATAAAAAGGTCCACCCAACCCCTGAAGGGCTTTATTGCCCCACCTGAAATCTGAGCCGTATATTCCAGCAGCCTCACCGGAGTCGTGCCGACGCATATGATTCTGCGTCCTTCCTCCCTGGCTATGGACAACCTGTTTGCCGTCTCTTCACCAATTATGCCGTACTCCCGGTAAATTTTATGTTTGCACGGGTCATCCTCACTAACCGGACGGAAGGTATCCAATCCTATATGCAGGGTAACAAACAGGCACTCAATACCCTTACTTTTTAACCTGCCGAGCAGTTCTCTTGTGAAATGCAACCCGGCCGTCGGGGCGGCGACGCTGCCCGCTTCATCAGCGTATACCGTCTGGTACCGCTCTGGTTCAGATAACGGGGCTTTTATGTACGGCGGCAACGGTACATTACCCAAACCGAAAAGGATTGCCTCATCTGAAAAGCTTAAGAGTTTTATGCCGTCAGCTCCTAGCCCTTTAACTTCAGCCAGCACGCTGGTATGGTTATCTATAGCGAAATCTTTTGTGATTTCAATCCTGTCGCCGATACCGATTCGCCTGCCCGGCTTTACAAGCGCCTCCCAGGTGCCGTTACCGGAGTGGCGCAGCAGTAATATCTCTACCCTGCCACCGGTATCAACCTTCCTGCCATAAAACCGCGCCGGGATAACGCGGCTGTCGTTGAATACAAGAACATCACCTTCAGCCAGATAACTGTCTATATCAGACAGGATGCCGTGCCCTATGGAGCCAACACCCTGCTTGATGAGCATAAGCCGTGACCTATCCCTGTGTTCAAGCGGGTGTTGAGCAATAAGTTGCTGGGGCAGATGATAATCAAAATCACTTGTCTTCATAATCCTGCTCGGTATAGAGTATACAGGCTAATATTTTCTATGACAATGGAAGAATACCACCCTACTTTTAGATGAAAACCCTGCCGGAAGCATAAGGATGATTTAAACTAATGCATTATGCTATAATAGATACCTTATTCTTAGCAAGTATCTAATAAGCCAGGCTCTAGAACTTATCAGTAAAAGCAAACCTATACTACTCTTATATTACACTGTGGAATATATAAAAAGCATTCCGGATTAATAAATGTTAGTAGTTGTATGTATCAAACAGGTACCCGATACCACCCAGGTTAAGATTGACCCGGTTACCGGTAATCTTATCAGAGAGGGTGTGCCGTTCATCATGAACCCATTTGATACCAATGCATTAGAAGAAGGTCTCAGGCTTAAAGAGAAATATGGCTTTCAGGTAACGGTGCTTTCAATGGGCCCGCCCAATACCGAGGTTACACTGAGAAAGGCTCTAGCCCTGGGGGTGGATAATGCGGTGCTTTTGAGCGACCGCGCTTTTGGCGGGGCTGATACCCTGGCTACGAGCAAGGTTTTGGCTGAGGCAATCAAACGACTGGCCCAAAAAGAAGAGGTTGCTATTGTCCTCTGCGGCAAACAAACCATTGACGGAGACACGGCTCAAGTGGGACCGGGTATCGCTACCCGTCTGGGATACTCACAACTGACTATGGTAGACAATATAGAGAATATAGACCTTCAATCAAAAAAACTAATAGCCAAACGTAAACTGGAAGGGCGCGACGAGGTGGTTGAAGCCAGTCTGCCGGTTATGATTTCTGTAGTGAGGGAGATTAATACACCCCGCTACCCTACAGTACCACTGCGGCTTATGGCTAAGGAGACTACTGTAACCCTATGGGATAATAAAGAGATGAAACTAATTGAGGATACCATCGGGCTAAAGGGTTCGGCGACACATGTACGAAAGATATTCTCCCCGGAGAGAGCTACAGGAGAAATACTGGGTGATGGCACCGCTAATCCGGATGAAGCAGCCGGTTTATTAATAAATAAATTGAGGGAGAATGGACTTATCCTTATATGATAAACCAGAAGACTAATAGGTAAGTAGCCGCATATGGAAGAGAAAAGGAACATAAAGAAACCCCGTGGTAAAGCACAGCTTATTCCCGGCAAATGTATCGCCTGTGGCGCCCGCTGTCAAACCTCCTGCCCCAAAGATGCCATAGAAATGACCCAAAATGGTGAACCTGTTATATCTCTCGAAAAATGCATAGGTTGTCTCAAGTGTATCAAGGTATGCCCGGCTGATGCCATTGAGATTTATTTCACTCCTGAAGAACAGCGGATCCTTGATGAAATTAAAGCCCAATCCAGCACGGTGGCAGAGCCGGAAGCAGAGGTTCTAAGCGAAGAAGAGACTGCGGCACTTGCAAAGGTTAAGCAGTACAAAGGTGTCTGGGTTTTTATAGAGCAAACCGAAGGAGAGCCCGCCCTTGTCGCCTGGGAGCTACTGGGCGTGGGCGCCGAATTAGCCAGAACACTGAATGTTGAGTTGTGCTCTGTAGTTATCGGCAACAAAGTGGAGAAGCTCTGCCGGGAATCGTTCGCCTATGGTGCAACCAGATCCTACCTGATAGATGCTCCGGTGTTTAAGTTTTACCGCACCGAACCTTACTGCCAGTCTATCTGCTATCTGGTGGAAAAGTACAAACCGGAGATTATGCTGATAGGCGCGACCGGCCTGGGAAGGGATCTGGCGGGTGCTGTGGCAACCAAACTGGAGACCGGGCTTACCGCAGATTGTACTGGATTAGCAATTGATGACAAGGGGTTTTTATTACAGACACGTCCTGCCTTCGGTGGCAATATCATGGCTACCATTATAACCGAAAATACAAGGCCTCAGATGGCTACTGTAAGACCACGCGTAATGCCTTTACCAGTAAAGGATGCTTCACTAAAGGGGGAGATTATCCGTGAATCCATGCCTTTGAAAGAGGATGATTTCACCACCAAAGTGCTTGAGATAATAAAGAATAGCAAGCTGGATGCTGTAGACGTAACAGCCGCTGACGTAATTATCTCCGGTGGCCGGGGAATGTGCTCCAAGGAAAACTTCAGCATCTTGCAGGAGCTGGCTGACGAACTGGATGGCGTGGTGGGTTGTTCCCGCAGCGTCGTAGAAGCCGGCTGGATGCCCGTAGAACGCCAGGTCGGCCAGACGGGTAAAACGGTCAGGCCTAAACTATACATTGCCTGCGGTATCAGCGGCGCAATTCAGCACCTTGTAGGTATGCAGGATTCGGATGTTATTATCGCAATTAACCATGATAGACAGGCTCCTATCTTTGAAGTTGCATCCTATGGTATTGTGGGTGATGTTTTAAAAGTGGTTCCAGCCATTACCAGACGCATTAGAGAATTACGAACCATGAAAGGAATAAGGTAATGGAAGCAAGCCGAGAAGTTTTCTGGAATATTCCGTTTGGTGAAATTATCTATATTCTGGCGACTATTGCCGTTATTATTTTCATATACGCAATATACAACCGTTATAAATTGTGGCGGTTAGGGAAACCCGAAGACAGGTCAAGCCATATTGGCAGAAGAATATGGGCTTTTATAGTTACCGGAATAGTCGATGGTATATTTCACCGCAGGTTCTTTGGTTCTGCCAGAACACAGGGGTGCAAAAATATACCAACTAAAAAAATACTACCCTCAGAACTTTACCCTGGTATAACACATTTCCTCATTTTTGCCGGATGCATTATTTTAATTCTAGGCGCTTTTTTTGATTTTATCAGCCATTACTTCTTCGATTTCATGCATGGTGGATTATATCTGGGCTATTCTCTGGTTACCGATGCCGGTGGCATAATGGTCTTAACAGGTGTGATCCTGGCTATTATAAGGCGATACGGTAAAAAACCGGAAAGGCTTGATAATAAGAGAGAGGATTTAATCGCCCTACTTCTAATTGTATTAGTAGTAATTACCGGATTTATCATTGAGAGTATTCGTATTGCCGCCACAGAACTCCAGACCAACCCCGGCTGGGCGCCATGGTCTCCAATGAGCTTTATCGTATCACAAGCTTTTAGAAATTTAAGCCATGATACCCTATTAAATTTGCATCTTATAATGTGGTGGTTTCATACAATCATCAGCCTTGGGGCTATTATCTATATTTCTCTTTACTGGAACAGATTATGGCACATAATTGTCTCACCACTAAATGTATTTTTTAGAAATCTGGGGCCTAAGGGAAATCTACTGCGCGAAGATTTTTCAATAGGTAAGCGCTTCGGCATAGCCAGCATTGAGGATTTTACATGGAAAGAGCTGCTGGATCTGGATGCCTGCACCCGCTGCGGCCGTTGCCAGGATGCCTGCCCGGCTTATGTAAGCGGAAAGCCCCTTAATCCTAAGAAGGTTATTCAGGATTTAAAGGGTAGTTTAGCAAAGAGGGCTTCGGGTTTATTTCAAAACAAAAATATAGCCGTAGCATCCAATTCCGGAGATGGCAACCGGTCTCTTAGCGATGTCGTAACCGAAGAGGTTATCTGGGAGTGTACTACTTGCGGAGCCTGCATTGAGGTATGCCCCGTGTTTATAGAACCGATGCCCAAACTGATTGGTATGCGCCGAGATCTGGTGGAGATGAAGGCCAAGTTCCCGGAGGAATTGCTGAACTTTTTTGAAAATATGGAACAGCGCAGCAATCCCTGGGGCATTGTCCCTACGGAGCGTATTAAATGGGCAACCGAAACCAGTACCCAACCCTTTGAAACCGGTAAAACAGAGTACCTGTTCTTTGTAGGCTGTGCCGGTGCTTTCAACGCCCGCAGCCGTCATGTTACCCTGGCTGTAACCAGAATACTGGATTCTGCCGGCGTTTCCTGGGGTATTCTGGGCAAAGATGAACCCTGCTGCGGCGATAGCCTGCGCCGCCTGGGAAATGAATATGTTTTCGACCGTATGGTTAAAGAAAATATCGAAATGTTCAAAGAGAAGGGGGTCAGAAAGATTATCACGCAGTGCCCTCATTGCTACCATACCATAAAAAATGATTACCGCCAGTACGGGATTGAGCTGGAAGTTATTCATCATACCGAACTTATCAACAATCTCATCAAAGAAAGTAAGCTGGAGCTTAACCAAACCAGTAATCTGGGAAACATAGTATTTCATGATTCCTGTTACCTTGGGCGCTATAACAATATCTACAAAGCCCCGCGTGAAGCCATCGCCAAGGCCACCAACCGGACGCCGGTAGAGATGGAACGTAACCGCGACAGGTCTTTTTGCTGCGGTGCCGGCGGTGGACGTATGTGGATGGAAGAGAGTGTTGGTAAACACATCAATGTATTGCGCGTTGAAGAAGCAATGAAGGAAAACCCAGAGACTATTTGTGTCTGCTGCCCGTACTGCATGACCATGTTTGAAGACGGGCTAAAAGATAAAGGGGCTGATGCTAAAGTACAGGTGCTGGATCTGGCAGAGATTGTAGCCAGGGCAATAAAACAGGATTTGATAGAATAATCGTTCTCAACGTGCTTTGCAGCAAGCTGCCAGCTACTTCTTTTCCTTCTTAGCCTTTTCCGGCGGCGGCTTTACCCCCAGCCTCTTGGCGGTATGGTCCCTGCCCAGATAGAAATTGAGCCAGGAAGAGGTTTCCCGCAGTTTCCAGTTACACGGCGGTATTGTATAAGCACCGATGCTATCCTCTTCCTTGTAAGCCCTGAGCCTTTCATAAGCTTTTATCCAGATACACTTCTTCTCATTGGGATAGACCTCGCACCAGCCTTCAAAACTGCCACCGCAGGGGCCCAACCGCCGGCTTTTGGGGCACTGAGACATCGGGCATATATAGGCGATGTCAAAAAGGGCGCAGTCGCCACAATTCTGGCAGCTGAACAGGGCTATCTTGGACATATGCTCGCAATAAGTAGCCAGCTTTTTCATCCATCCGGAAGCGTCGGCGCGCCTTGATAAACAACGGTACATATCGAAAAAGGGATGCTCAGGCTCAAAGAAAGCGCCGTGGACAATGCGGTAAAAGCTGTACATCAACTGCTTTGACGCTTTTAACGGCTTTACTGCCGGCCTGTCGCTGTTCAAGCCCGTCTTGTTATCTTTATCAAAGAAATAGAAGCCATCCTGTTGCGGGTAATCAAACTCAGCTATAAGCTCCTGCCAGTTGGGCAACAACTCCTCGCCCTTGTCAATAATGTATTCAACCATTTCATATTTTAAGCCATGCCCACCGATGTGAGCTCCGGCATAACCCATTCCCTTCGCCAGAGCATACATCTTTGCCGCCCGTAAAAGCCTGGCTGCCTTCCCTTTATCCTCTGCCTGCCTCTCCTCCGCCAGTTGGGCAAAAAGCTTATCGGTAACAACGCAGCCGGGTATCTGGTTGTTGTTCATAAATCTCGCCGCCGGGTAGCTGAGGACATAGATGTTTGCCAGCACCGGAACAGCATATCCTTCTGACTTTAACCATTGAATAAGCTCGTGCATCTTGCGGGCATCATAGCCAACCTGGTTGATTATGAAAGCGGCGCCGGCTTTCAGTTTTTTCCCCAGCTTGTAATACTGCCCCATAAGCTCCGCTTCCAGCTTCTTGAAGGGTGCAACGGCAACACCGGCAAAGAATTCCGTCGGGTTAAGGCTTATCTGCTTACCCAGCGCCTCATACTCCAGACCATTGTTCATTGCCTCTACCAGCTGCATAACATGTGTCGGGTCCAGATCAAAGACGGGCTTTGCCATGCCGCTGAAGCCGCTTTCGGATGGATAATCCCCTGACAGCACGAGCAGGTTGCGCACTCTGGCAGCCGCCATCCCGTAGAGCAGGCTTTCAACTTCATTCCTGTTCTTATCCCTCAGAGCGAGGTGAGCCAACGGCTCTATGCCCAGCTTCTTGATTTCAGCACACAGCATCTCGGTGGCAAAAGCCGGGTTGCCGCTTGGGTTATCGGTGACACTTATACCGTGGATTCTGCCGCTCCTGGCGGCTATCCGGGCATTTTTGAATATCTCTTCCTGTTGCTTTTCAAAAGCTCCACGGCCGGCAATCTGCTCCCAGGTAATACAGAAAGTATCGGGGCTGATGATAGCTTCTTTTAATATGTTACTTTCTTTTTCCATCTTTACCTCTTAATCTTGCTATAAAAGGCATGTTTCATTACTAAAAGCAATTACTATGCAATAATTTTAAAGTCTAATGCTACCATATAGCTACTTATGCATCAAACCCTAATAAGATATCTGTATATTTGTCCCGGCTATTATCATCATGGTAAACTTCAATTGAAAAATAAATGCAGATATTGGTAACCAACGACGACGGCATACTTTCCCCCGGACTATGGGCGCTGGTCAGAGAATTAAAGGACATCGCCCGGGTGATAGTGGTAGCCCCGGACAGAGAACAGAGTGCTTCGGGAACAGCAGTCAGCCTGCGCCAGCCCCTAAGAGTACAACAAATATCGCCTGTAGTGCCGGGCGTAGAAGCCTATTCAATTGAAGGTACTCCCTGCGACAGCGTCATTCTGGCGCTGGGCAAGCTAATAAAAGATGATGTGAACCTTGTGGTTTCCGGCATAAACCAGGGTCATAATCTGGGTGATGACATACTCATCTCGGGGACGGTAGGCGCCGCATTGCAGGGTTATTTGCGCGGCTTACCCGCCCTGGCTGTCTCGGTAGCCGCTACAGACAATTCCGGCTGGAAAAATGCAGCCCGCCTGGTTAAATTAATAGCCGAAAGGATTATGGCTAAAAATCTGCCTGCCGATATTTTTCTCAACATCAACCTGCCCGACTTATCGCTGGCTGATATAAAGGGTATAAAGATTACCCAGCCCACCCATAAGACCCACATAGACACTGTAGAAGAGGGGCACGACGGCAGGCGCAAATACTACTGGCTGGTTCGCCAGAAGCAGAATAACAACGCCGCTAAAAACACGGATATTCAGCTACTGGAGAGTGGCTATATATCCATAACCGCCCTGCATAACACCCTTTTCCGAAAAACCACGCTGGCAATCAATGGCAGCCTGTGCTCAGAACTTTTTCGGGAACTTAAAAAGCCAGAATAAAACACCATATAAAATTGACAATTCAGATATGGAATAATAAAATAGCTCTGTTAGCCATCGACCATCTGGCAGTGAGCTAAAATTTAAATCAAAATTATTATTGGCTTCGCTTGGATCTGATATGACCGAGACGGACTTTAAATAGCCTTCTCTGCTTTATCGGAGAAGGCGCTTTTTAATTGGAATATGATTAAGATTGGCTTTATTGGTGCCGGGGCAGTGACTAACGCCCTAGCAACTACCCTGAACAGTAAAGGCTACCCGGTAGTGGCTGTCTCCAGCCGCAACCTTCAATCAGCCGATAGATTAGCCCGGCTTATAAAAGGTTGCCGGTCTTGTAGCAACCAGGAGGTAGCCGATACTGCCGAACTCGTCTTTATCACCACCCCCGATGATGTGATTGCCTCCGTGGTTGCCGATGTTAAGTGGCGGCCAGGACAGAGCGTAGTTCACTGCAGCGGTGCCGATTCAACCGACATCCTGGCACCAGCCAGAGAAGCTGGCACTAACATCGGTGCCTTTCATCCGCTGCAGACCTTTATCGGTTTAAGGCAGGAGAACCTGCCGGGTATAACATATGCCCTTGAGGCCAGTGAGCCTCTGCTGACGATACTCAGGGATATGACTACCGCCCTCGGCGGCCACTGGATTGAGCTTAAGGCAGGAGATAAAGTGCTTTATCATACAGCGGCCGTATTCGCCTGTAACTACCTGATAACCCTCTTTAAAATAGCAACCGACCTGTGGCAGAGTTTCGGTATCCCGCCACAGCAGGCCACCCGGGCACTACTACCCCTGCTACAGGGCACGATTAACAATATAGATTCCACAGGCATACCGCAGTGCCTCACCGGACCTATTGCCCGCGGTGATAGCGGCACAATTAAAAAACATCTGAAGGCACTACAGAATGTAGCACCAGAACTTATCACCATTTATAAAGAACTGGGGCTTCAAACAATCCCCATAGCCCTAGCAAAAGGAAGGATAGATAACGAACATGCTGATGAGCTTCAGGCTATATTGAGCCAGCCAGCAGAAAGGAAAGCTAAATGAGAACAATGCTTAATGGCAAAATCCACCGCGCCCGCGTTACCAATCTAAATATTGATTATGAAGGCAGCATTACCATTGATAAGAAGCTAATGGCCGAGGCTGATATTCTCCCCTATGAACAGGTGCAGGTGCTCAATCTTAATAACGGCGCCCGCTTTACTACCTATGCCATCGAGGGCATCAGCGACAGTGGCCAGATTTGCCTCAATGGTGCTTCCGCCAGGCTGGCGCAAAAAGGTGATATAATAATCATTCTTTCATACTGCCAGGTGGAAGACAGTGAAGCTGCCAATTTTCTGCCGTGTCTTGTTTATGTCGATAGTAAGAACAGGATTGTCGAGATCAAGCATGCTATAGAAAATATGCCCTTCTAAAGGAGATAAAGATGCGCATTTCTATAAATAAAATAAAGGATATGAAGCAGAAGGGCGAGAAAATTACAATGCTCACCGCCTACGATTATACAACCGCCAAAATAATCGACGAAGCGGGAATACCTCTTATCCTTGTCGGTGATAGCCTGGGTAATGTGGTTCTGGGTTACGAATCAACAATACCGGTAACAATGGAGGATATGCTACACCATACAAAGGCGGTGGTCAGGGGTTCCAAAAAGGCTATGGTAATCGGTGACCTGCCGTTTATGACCTACCATATAAGCACAGAAGATGCCCTGTATAATTCCGCCCGCCTTATACAGGAAGGCGGCGCCCAGGCGGTAAAGCTGGAGGGGGGCGTCAATGTTGCCGATAAGGTTAAAAAAATCGTGGATTGCGGCATACCTGTTATGGGACATATCGGCCTGACGCCCCAATCCATAAATCAGCTCGGTGGTTTCAGGGTACAGGGCAAAAGCCTGGAGGCAGCCAGGAAGCTTATAGATGATGCCAGAGCCCTTGATGAAGCCGGGGCTTTTGCCATCGTCCTGGAAACCGTGCCGGCACCCCTCGCCACATTTATCAGCCAGAGCATAAAAATCCCCACTATCGGTATTGGCGCCGGCGCCGGCTGCGACGGGCAGGTGCAGGTGGTAAGCGATATCCTGGGATTATTTACCGATTTCATCCCCAAGCATGCCAAACAATATGCCAGGATAGCGGACATTATGTCAATTGCTATAACCGAATATTACACCGATGTTAAAGCTGGCAACTTTCCCACCGACAAACAGAGCTTCCCTATGGATGAAAGCATTATCGCCGAATTGAAAAAGCAGTAGCCAGATGGAAGTTATCAAAACTATTGCCGAAATGAGACGGCTCAGGCTTAAACTAACCGAGCCTGTCGGATTCGTGCCCACAATGGGCTATCTTCACGAGGGGCATTTATCCCTTGTAAGACAGGCAAGGGCAGATAACGCCTCGGTGGTTGTCAGTATCTTCGTCAATCCCACCCAATTCATCGCCGGCGAGGACTTTGATAGATACCCCCGCAACCCGGAGCATGACCTTTCCCTGCTGCAAAAAGAGGACGTAGATGCCCTCTTTGCCCCTCCAACAGTCGAAATGTACCCGCCCCGCTTCAGCAGCCACTTAGAGGTGGATAGTCTCGCCCGTCGACTGGAGGGAGCCTCCCGCCCGGGGCACTTCAATGGGGTTACAACGGTTGTAGCCAAGCTGTTTAACATCGTACAACCGATGCGGGCTTACTTCGGGCAGAAAGATGCCCAGCAGACAATAGTTATCAAGAAAATGGTGGCTGACCTGAATATGAACCTCAAGGTAATTACCCTGCCCACAATGCGTGAGCCGGACGGGCTGGCAATGAGCAGCCGCAACAGTTACCTGAACCCTAAAGAAAGACAGGCGGCGCTGGTTTTATATCAATCCCTGATGCTTGTAAAAAGACTGTGGCAGCAGGGTGAAAAGGATGCTGAAAAGCTGCGCCATGAGATGGTCAGGCTCATCCGCAAAGAACCGCTGGCTGCTATTGATTATATAAGCATCGCCGACCCGGAGACGCTGGAGGAACTTGAAGAAGTAAAACCGCCGGCGCTCGTATCGCTAGCGGTAAAAATCGGCGAGACGAGACTTATTGATAACGTGGTTTTGGGGTAATACACTACTCCCTCACCAGCCCCATAAGCCCCAGCATAGCCAGAAAAGCTAATCCGGCGCCCAGATAAAAGGGAGCGGCGGGATTTACGGCATCCCATAGCCAGCCGGCGATGAGGCTTGCCGGCAGCAGCGTTAGCCCGATTACACCATGATACAAACCATAGGCGGTGCCCCTTCTTTCCACCGGCACCAGGTCGGCGACGAAAGCCCGCGCCACCCCCTCCACGATGCCGTAGTAAATTCCATAAGAGGCAAAGAGCAGCCATATCTGCCACAGGCTGGAGGACAGTGCAAAACCGAGATAAACAAGGGTATAGATAAACCAGTCAATGGCGATAATACCCTTCCTGCTAAGTTTATCCGAAAGCACACCAGCCGGCCAGGAAACGGCGGCATAGGTTATGTTGAACAAGACAAGCATAAGGGTAACCTGCACGAGGGGCGCTTGCAGGTCTTGTGCCCGCAGGATGACAAAGAAATCACTGGAATTGCCCAGCGTAAAGACCGCCATCACCGCCAGAAATAGCTTAAAGCGTAAACCAAAACCACTCCCTAGTTTGCCCTTACATATTTTTTCACTAACATTATCTTTTGTTAGTCTTCCCTTTCTTCTTTCGCGGACAAAGAAGAACAAAACCAGAACCGCCAGCACCGCCGGTATAGTGCCCGCCAGCACCAGCCACCGATAGGTCTCCAGCCCAAGCTCCATACCACCACCCTGAACCTGATAGATGATGACAGCAGCAGCAATCAGCCCTATAGTGGCACCGATGGAATCCATCGCCCGGTGCAGCCCGAAACCACGCCCCCTTTCACTAGAAGAAACGGAATCCGCCACCAGGGCATCACGCGGCGAACTACGGATACCCTTACCTATCCTGTCGCCAAACCTTATGGCTGCCACCGCCCCCCAGTTAGCAGCAAGATACATAAAAGGCTTTGCCAGAGTGGAGATGCTGTAACCCGCCAGTGCCAGGGGTTTCCGCTTGCCGATCTTATCACTGAACCAACCGCTTGCTATCCTGAAAATGGCATCGGTGCTCTCCGATAAGCCGCCAACAAAGCCGATGACGGTGGTTACTGCGCCCAGTACGTTTGCCAGAAAAAGGGGCACCAGGGTAAAAATCATCTCGCTGCTGATGTCGGTCAATAAACTGACCAGCCCCAGAAAAAAGACATTTGGGTTAAGCCCGAAAACCTTTCTCCCCCCGGAGTGCCTGCCTTTACTTATGGTTCGCTTAATCAATGCCCTCCAGTATATATTACATCTGCCTTTCCAAAAAATACAGGGATAATACGAGTCTGCTTGACACTTATAGCGTTAATAACTAAAATATCTCTTGCGCCGAGGTAGCTCAGTTGGTAGAGCAGCGGACTGAAAATCCGCGTGTCCCCAGTTCGATTCTGGGCCTCGGCACCACCTTTAACAAAAAATGATAGGCGACCCTCATCCCGGCCGAAGTGGCGGAATGGTAGACGCGGCAGTCTCAAAAACTGTTGAGAGGCGACTCTCGTGTCGGTTCGAGTCCGACCTTCGGCACCAGTAATAATCGTTTTTAACAATATGATATACTGAATACGATGCCGAGTTGTGTAGTGGTAGCACGAAGGACTTTGAATCCTTTTACCCAGGTTCGAATCCTGGCTCGGCAGCCAGAATACTCCCCGATAGCTCAATGGTAGAGCGGGCGGCTGTTAACCGCTAGGTTGTTGGTTCGAGTCCAGCTCGGGGAGCCAACTTTATTTATCCCCCACCCCTCCAGGCCACCGCCCCCAAGATCGCGGGTAATT
>JBDRFC010000043.1:0-2357 GCA_043819155.1 Chloroflexota bacterium
AGCCAGAAATCCTGAGGCCAGCGGCCCCATAATGACTAACATGATACTGGTTACCGCTTTTGCCGAAGCTATCGGTATTTACGCTTTAATCATCGCGATTATCCTGGCTATGGTTGTGTAGTGATTATTTAAGGAGGACGCTATGGAACAGGGTGGAATTCCTATTTCTATAGGTATAATTATTGCCTCAGCAATATTAGGGGCGACATTTATTATGGGCATGGTGCTCATGGCAGTGCTTCTCGCCTGAATGCCTCAAACAGGTAGGTTAAGAAGATTGGTTATATGTTCAGGGGGTTGAAATGGAAGGTCTTGCTAGCCTTGGTATAAACGTGCCGGTACTGGTGGCACAAATTATAAACTTCATTGTCCTGTTTGGCCTTTTATATCTGGGTGCCTATAAGCCAATAATGAGAATGCTTGATGCGCGTTCCCGGCGGATTAAGGAAAGTATGGCGCAAGCTGACTCTGTTGAAGAGCAGGCTGCCAGTGCTAAAGAAGAGATGAAGAAACAACTTGAGATTGCGGGTAAAGAAGGTCAGGACAAAATAGCCAAGGCAGTACAGATAGGGGAAGATATCAAGCAAAAGGCGAGGGGAGAGGCGAAACAAGAAGCCGAAACGCTGGTTAGCCGGGCCCGGGAAGAGATTCAGCGCGAGCGGGATGAGGTGATTGGCGAAGTACGCAAAGAGTTCGCCGACCTGACCGTAATGGTGGCGGGAAAGGTCATTGACCGCTCGTTAGACAAGAAAGCCCATCGTCAGCTTATTGAAAAGGCGCTGGAGGAAAGCACAACCTTAAAGGAAAGTTAACTTATTGTATTCGGGAAAGTGATATGGCACGAAGAGCTTCGGCCAGGCGCTACGCTCAGGCAGTGTTTGAGATTGCGCTGGAGACAAAAGAATTAGATAGATGGCAGTCCGACCTGGGGAAAATTGCCGGCATCACCGGTGATGCTGAACTGGTGGCTTTTCTGGAAAGCCCCAAATTTAATTTTGATAATAAAACCGGGGTACTAGCCGAGCGATTTAAAGGGATGAATCCCCTGGCATTGAACCTGGTTCTGCTACTGGCATCTAAAGGCAGACTGGGCTTGGCCGGTGGGATTGCCGAGGATTATCAGCGACGGCTTGACAGGCACCGCGGGGTGGAGTCGGCCGAGGTTATTACGGCGGTACCGCTCAGCGATGAAGATAAGCGTAAGCTGGCCGAAGATATTGGCGACATATTCGGTAAGAAAGTAGTCCTCAAATCTGAGGTAAACCCTGAGTTGATAGGCGGGATTGTCGTAAGAGTAGGCGGAAAACTGCTGGACGGGAGTACCCAGGGTAAACTACTGGCTTTAAAAAAAGAGTTAGCTAGTATGGAGAGGAGGTAAACCGGGTGACGACAAAAGGACAGAATATTGTCTCTATTATTAAACAGCAGATAGAGCAGTTTGGTAAAACCGTAACCGTGGTGGATGTAGGCACGGTGATTGAAGTCGGCGATGGCATTGCCCGAATTCAGGGACTGGCGGCGGCCAAATACAATGAACTGATTCAGTTTCCCGATGAGGTTATGGGCATCGCGCTGAACCTGGAAGAAGAGAGCGTGGCGGCTATTATCCTCGGTGATTACACCGGAGTTAAAGAAGGTGATGAAGTAAGGTGTACCGGACAGATTGCCGAGGTGCCCGTAGGCGAGGCGCTTATTGGCAGAGTGGTTGATTCTCTGGGGCGCCCTTTAGATGGTAAGGGAGCCGTTAAGACGGACAGGACACGACCCGTGGAGCGCGTGGCGCCAAACGTTGTCATGCGCCAGGCAGTAGATACCCCGGTGCAGACGGGCCTTAAAGCGGTAGACAGTCTGATTCCACTGGGGCGGGGGCAGCGGGAACTTATCATTGGCGACCGGTCAACAGGTAAAACAGCCATTGCCCTTGATACCATTATCAATCAAAAAGGCGGTGATTTAATCTGTATCTATGTTGCCATCGGGCAGAAGACATCCAAGGTGGTACAGGTAGTATCTACCCTGGAAGCATACGGAGCTATGGAGCATACGGTTGTGGTGGCGGCAAACGCTGCCGATTCGGTGGCCATGCAATATCTGGCTCCATATGCCGGCTGCGCTATCGGCGAGGAATTTATGGAACAGGGAAAAGACGCCCTGGTTATTTATGATGACCTTTCCAAACATGCCTGGGCTTACCGGCAGCTTTCGCTCCTGCTGCACCGTCCTCCCGGGCGTGAAGCCTATCCCGGTGACGTCTTTTATTTGCACAGCCGTTTGCTGGAGAGAGCGGCTAAATACGCCGATGAATACGGCGGCGGGTCGCTGACGGCTTTGCCCATTATTGAGACGCAGGCAGGCGA
>JBDRFC010000044.1:0-39573 GCA_043819155.1 Chloroflexota bacterium
CCCTTAACCGAACGCTTCATATCGGTAACCTCCTCCGGGCGCTCACCAATAAGGCATACCATCAAGTGAATATCATTGTAATTTGTGTTAACGGCATTGGCTATCATCTTTAGTAATAGTGTCTTGCCTGCTTTCGGCGGGGAAACTATCATTCCGCGCTGTCCTCTGCCGATAGGGGCAATCAGGTTGACAAGCCGTGTGGAAAGATTTTCCGGTGAGGTCTCCAGGTTTATCAATTTATCCGGAAAGGTCGGGGTAAGCGAGCCGAAATGGGGGCGGTTTCTTGCCAGTTCGGGGTTCATATCATTTATCGCTTCGACGCGGAGAAGGCCGTAATATTTTTCGCCTGCCTTTGCCGGCCTGCCCTGCCCGACAACCATATCGCCGGTGCGCAATCCAAAGCGCCGTATCTGAGATTGCGAGACATAAACATCCATTGCACTGGGTAATAGAGTATCCTGCCTGAGGAAGCCATAACCATCAGTCATTATATCCAGGATGCCGCTACAAAAGATGTTGCCCTGCTGTTCGGCATTAACCTGCAGCAGCCGCATAACGAGTTCCTGTTTCTTAAGTGCCCGGTAGTTGTTTAGCCCATTTTCCTTCGCCAGCTCAAGCAATTCTTCTCTGTTTTTATTTTCTAATAAGTTAATATCCATATAGCCTCCTTCCTCTTCTTCACCCTTATCCTCCACATCAAGGAATAGATGTTTTTTAATATATTAAGGTATATCTAATATATTTAAGATTATTGTTTGTTTTCTGAAACGCTCTGCCAGTCGGCAAGGAAACGCTCGATGCCAATATCTGTAAGCGGATGCTTTGTCATTTGCAGGAGTACTTTATAGGGAATGGTGACAATATGTGCCCCAGCCTCCGCCGCCGCCACGCAATGCAGTGGATGTCGAATACTAGCAGCTAACACCTCGGTTGTCAAGTCATCATATTTTTTAAAGACATCAACTATATCTTTAACCAGTGCCATACCGTCATGGCCGGCGTCGTCAAGCCTGCCGACAAAGGGGCTGACATAGGTAGCGCCAGCCAGCGCCGCCAGGATAGCCTGATTCACCGAGAAGCACAGGGTCATATTCACCTTTATATTTTCCTTGGCTAACGCCGACGTTACCTCCAGCCCATCGGCAGTAGCCGGTACTTTTATCACCACATTCGGCGCCCAGGTGGCAATCTCCCGCGCCTGTTCCAGCATTGCTGAAACTCCCTCTACCACTACTTCGGCGGAAACAGGGCCGGGGACTATGGAGCAAATTTCCTTAACCACAGCTTCATAATCTTTATGCCCTTCCTTTGATACCAGTGTCGGATTGGTGGTAACACCGCTGACAACACCGAGCTTTACACCCTTTTTAATCTGGTCAATATTGGCTGTGTCCAAAAAAATACGCATCTAATACCTCCTGATTAAGGGTTGAGGGGCAGCGACGGCTGAGCCCCATCACGCAATACATCTTTTGCGGCACCGATAAAATCACGGAATAGAGGGTGAGAACGGCCGGGACGCGAACCGAACTCAGGGTGGAACTGGCAGCCAACCATCCAGGGATGGCTACTAATTTCACAGATTTCCACCAGATTTTCATCCGGGGATAATCCACTGTAAACCATACCTGCTTTTGCCAGTGCTTCACGATAATCGTTATTAAACTCATAGCGGTGCCTGTGCCTCTCATTAACAAGCTCTTGTTTATAAGCAGCAGCAGCGCGGCTGCCGGTAACCGGCTTACATGGATATATTCCCAGACGCATTGTGCCGCCCTTTTCTTTTATTTTCTGCTGCTCCGGCAGGAGAGCGATAACCGGATGGGGAGTTGCTTCATTAAACTCTGTCGAGTTTGGCGTATTTATACCAAGAACATGGCGGGTAAACTCTATTACCATAACATGCATCCCAAGGCATAGCCCAAGATAGGGGATTTTGTTCTGCCGGGCATAGGTAGCCGCTTTTATCATGCCCTCGATTCCTCTAATGCCGAAGCCGCCGGGAACGATTATACCCTGAGCCTGCCGCAGCAGGGCTTCGCCACCTTCCTTTTCCAGTTCCTCAGAGTGAATCCACTGTAGATTAATATTCCTATTGTGATATAGCCCGGCGTGGCACAGCGCCTCCCGCACCGAATAGTAGGCATCCTCTAATTCCACATACTTGCCCACCAGTGCAATTGTAACTGTCTCACAGGATTCTTTAAGACAACTGACCATCTGCCGCCATTTGTTGAGGTCCGTCCTGCGCCCTTTAAGACCGAGCTTTTTAACCAGCAGTTTACCGATACCTTCCTCTTCCAGTATCAACGGCACTTCATAGATAGTCGGCACCGTGGGTAGAGGAATGACGGCTTCCCGCTCGACATCGCAGAAGAGGGATATCTTATTTCTTATGCTGCCTGAGATGGGATAATCACTGCGGCATATAATAATATCCGGCTGGATACCGATACGCCTCAGTTCATTAACGCTGTGCTGGGTGGGTTTCGTTTTTAGTTCTTTGGTAGTACTAATATAGGGAAGAAGAGTAACGTGGATAGAAAGCACATTATCACGACCAACGTCATTTCTCATCTGCCGGATAGCCTCCAGAAACGGTTGTCCCTCAATATCACCCACCGTGCCACCCACTTCGATAATGACGACATCTGCCTGTGATTTCTCCGCCAGCCGTTTGAATCTCTTTTTAATTTCTGTAGTTAAATGGGGAACCACCTGAATGGTACCCCCCAGAAAATCACCCCGCCTCTCTTTGGCGATAACTGTACTGTAAATCTGCCCCGAGGTGACATTTGAATCGGCGGTAAGCTCAATATCAATAAAGCGCTCATAATTTCCGAGGTCAAGGTCTGTTTCAGCGCCATCTTTTGTAACAAAAACCTCGCCGTGCTGATAAGGAGACATGGTTCCGGGATCTACATTTAAATAGGGGTCCAGCTTTAGAACCGAGACGCTTATTTTACGGCTTTTTAGAATGGTGCCTATAGAGGCAACGGTGATACCTTTGCCAACAGAACTAACAACGCCACCGGTTACAAATATATACTTCGCCATAAGCAAACTTAATAAAACACCGGGAAACCCTAAAATCTTAACCAGAAACAGCTAAGAGTAAAACCTGAGATAATTTTGGAAAGAGAACTTGATAAGGTTTCTTTATATTATATGCGTGCAAACAGTAGTTTGTCAAGGGTTTTTAAACTTTTTAGTTAATAGTATTTATTTATAAAGTATGTTATCTATCTATTGTTAACTTTTCTGATTATTGCTTGACAATTATCATAATATATGTTTATAATATAAACTACTAAAATGATGGGGCAAAGATGGCCGGCAAAGATTATTACAGCACACTGGGTATCAACCGCAATGCCAGCGAAAAGGATATAAAACAGGCCTTTCGCCAGCTGGCGCGCAAGCATCACCCAGATGTCAATCCGGGTGATAAAACCGCCGAAGAGAAGTTCAAGCAAATCAGCGAAGCCTATGAGGTCCTTTCCGACAAGGTTAAACGCAAGAAATATGACCAGTTCGGTGATAAGTGGCAGTATGCCGACCAGTTCTCTGGTGGCGGAGGACGAGGAACACCCTTCCAGGGTTTTAATTTCGGTGACAATTTTGGCGGTGGCGGCAATCCCTATGGTTTTAGGGGGCAGGGTATGGATAGCCTGCTTGATGAGCTGCTACGTGGCAGCCGCGGCGGTACTTCCAGCCGGCGTACCCAACCCAGGCGCGGGCAGGATATAGAGCATCCTGTTGAAGTAACGCTGGAAGAGGCATTTTCAGGCACCAGCCGCCTCCTAAGCCTTCAGGATAAAGATACCTGTGCCGCCTGTCATGGCAGCGGACGGATTCAAAACGCACTTTGCTCGGTATGTCAGGGGCGTGGGGTGATTAGCCGTATAAAACGGCTCGAAGTCAAGATACCGGCCGGTGTCAAAACCGGCTCACGGGTGCGGATTGCCGGCAAGGGCGGCGATGGTTATGGTGGCGCTAAAGGAGACCTCTATCTGGCGGTAACGGTTAAACCGCACTCCCTTTTCGAACGCCGGGGCGATGACCTGTACGTCAATGTGGACGTGCCTCTGACTATAGCCGTATTGGGTGGCACAATCAATGTACCCACCCTTAAGGGAAAACTGGAGCTCAAGATTCCACCGGAAACACAGAACGGACGTATCTTTCGTCTGGCCGGACAGGGCATGCCCCATCTTGGTAAAGACTCGCGGGGAGACCTGAAAGCTAAGGTAAATGTATTGCTGCCGACAAAACTATCAGCAGAGGAGAAGGGGCTATTCCAAAAACTCAGCCAGCTCTACAATAAATAACGGACTGTGCAAGGAGTTACTTTATGGAAGAAGAAACAAAACCGCGTTACGTAATAAGTATAGCCGCCGATATACTCGGCACTCAGACTTATACCTTGCGCTACTATGAGAAGGTGGGCATTATTAAGCCTGCCCGTTCACGAGGTAATATACGTCTCTATTCCGATATGGACCTGGCACTTCTTCAACGGGTAAGGACACTTATGGAAGACCTCGGCATTAACCTTGCCGGTGTGGAGGTTATTATGAGGATGTCACAACAAATCGCCCAGCTACAAAAAGACAATGATAAACTCGAGGCAGAGTTAGATAGAACAAGGAGAGAAGAAGCATGAGACAGGAGAGATTTACCGAACAGGCACAGGAGGCGTTAGCCGCCTCCCAGCAGCTTGTTCGTCAATTCAAGCATAGCCAGTGGGATGTCGAGCATATCTTGCTCGCCCTGCTGCAACAGGAAAAGGGACTGGTTGGCGATATTATAAAAGAACTCGGCGCTGATATTGAAGCGTTAAAAAAACAGATTGTCGCCACCCTTGAGAAGACGCCCCAGGTTTCTTATGAAACCGAACAAATCTATGCCACCCCACGCGTCGCCAAGCTGCTGGAAGCGGCAGGCAATGAGGCCGACCGACTCAAGGACGAGTTTATCGGTACCGAACATTTTCTGATTGCTATAAGCGGGGACGAAAAGGGAGAAGCGGCCAGAATACTGCATAACGCTAAAATAAACCAGGAAAAGGTTTATGGCGCCCTGCAGAAAATAAGGGGCGGGCACCGCGTTACCGATTCCAGAGCCGAAAGTAAATACCGCTCTCTGGCAAAATACAGCCGTGACCTTACCGAACTCGCCCGCCAGGGTAAGCTTGACCCGGTTATCGGCCGGGATGAGGAAATTAAACGGGTAATGCAGATACTTACCCGTCGCACAAAGAACAATCCTGTGGTCGTCGGCGAAGCCGGCGTAGGTAAAACGGCTGTCGCCGAAGGAGTGGCGCAGAAAATTGCCGCCGATGATGTCCCCGAATCCCTGAGAAACCGCCGGGTGATGGCACTTGATATGGGAGCGCTGGTGGCTGGCAGCAAGTTTCGTGGCGAGTTTGAGGAACGCCTCAAAGCGGTAATAGACGAAGTGCGTGAGGCACAGGGCGAGGTAATACTTTTTATTGATGAGATTCATACCGTTGTCGGCGCCGGCGCCGCCGAAGGCTCCGTTGACGCCAGCAATATGCTCAAACCGGCTCTGGCTCACGGCGAGTTGCAGTGTATCGGTGCTACTACACTGGACGAATACCGTAAATTTATTGAAAAAGACAAAGCCCTGGAGCGGCGCCTGCAGCCGGTATATGTCAATGAACCTGATACCGAAACTACTATAGCCATATTAAAAGGCTTAAGACCGAGGTACGAGGCACATCACAAGATTAAAATAAGCGATCAGGCACTGGATGCGGCAGTAAATCTAAGCCGTCGTTACATATCCGACAGGCACCTGCCGGATAAAGCTATCGACCTCATTGACGAAGCCGCTTCAAAACTGCGTCTGGAAACCGAGAGCGCCCCACCGGAGGTTAAATCACTGGAAAACCGCCTGAAACAGTTAACCAACGAGGAAGATGCTGCTTCTCAGCGGCAGGAATATGAAAATGCCGCCCAGCTCAAAGTTGAAAGGTTACGCCTGGAAGAAGAATATAGCCAGGCTAAAAGCCAGTGGTTAAAGCACCGGAAGATTGAAGAGGAGGTTGGCGAAGAAGATATTGCCCAGCTCGTTGCCATCTGGACAGGCATACCTGTATCCCAGATGCTGGAGGGCGAAGCCCAAAAGCTGGTTAACATGGAAGAACGCCTCCACGAGCGGTTTGTCAACCAGGAAGAAGCGGTGAAAGCTATCTCGGAGGCTATCAGAAGGAGCCGCGCCGGGCTTAAAGACCCGCAGCGGCCGATAGGCAGCTTCATGTTCCTGGGACCTACCGGTGTCGGCAAGACCGAGCTGGCAAAAACACTTGCCTGGTTTCTTTTCGGTGACGAAAACGCAATAGTACGTCTGGATATGTCCGAATACCAGGAGAGGCACACCGTATCACGCCTCATCGGCGCTCCTCCGGGCTATGTCGGCTACGACGAAGGCGGGCAGCTCACCGAGCTGGTAAGGCGCCGCCCATACCGGGTAATACTGCTGGATGAAATTGAAAAAGCACACCCCGAGGTTTTTAACAGCCTGCTTCAGGTGCTTGACGACGGACGGCTTACAGATGGCCACGGGCGGACGGTGGATTTCAAAAACACGGTTGTTATTATGACTTCCAACGCCGGGGTGGAGCTTATAAAACGCCAATCTGCCATCGGCTTTGCCATGCCGAAGGACAAGGCAAAAGCAACTAAGAACGGCTATGAAGAGATGAGGGAAAAGGTAATGGCAGAGGTCAAAAAGACCTTCCGCCCTGAATTCCTGAATCGTATAGATGAAATCATAGTTTTCCATGAGCTTACCGAAGAACAGTTGAGGAGCATCGTTGATTTGATGGTAAAAGACCTGCAAAACCGGCTGGCTGACCGCAAACTGGCGATCAAAATATCTGATAAAGCCAAGTCGTGGCTGGCTGAAATCGGCTACGACCCGGTTTACGGAGCAAGGCCGTTAAGGCGGGCTATAGAGCAATATGTAGAGAATCCTCTTTCAAGCAAGTTGTTGCGGGGTGAATTCAATCCGGATGATATTATACAGGTTGACCGGGGGACTGACGGCTTAACCTTCAAGGTAAAGGGAAATACGGCAGCAGCCAAGAAAAACCGCCCGAGGCAGGAGAAAGTTGCAGACTAATCAAACAGATACCTACAGCAGGTTGGATAAAATAAAAAGTACCCTGCGCAGATGGGAGTTCTGGGTAGGAATACTAACGATAGGCTTAACCTTTAGCCTATCGGTACTTGTTGTAATCTACTGGCAGTCATTCCAGGAAATGGCCAGCTATAGTTATTTAGGTATGTTCCTCATCAGCATTATCGGCGGGGCTACCGTTATCATTCCGGTACCATCGCTGGCATTACAGTTCACCATGGGCGCTGTTCTACATCCAGCCATAATAGGAGCCGTTTCTGGTCTGGGCACCGGCATAGGCGGCACCCTCATTTACCTCTTCGGCCGCAGCGGGCGCAGGCTTTTTTTCAATACCGAATTATCCCCCCAAAACTACAATAATTTCATCACTCGCTGGTTATCCCACATAATGGGATGGGCTAAAAACAGAGGCTCGCTTACCATTTTCCTTATGTCTGCGGCACTCAATCCCGTTTTTTTTCCGATGGCTCTTGCCATCGGAGCCAGCCGTTTCCAGATGTGGCGCTTTTTTACTATGTGCTGGGCAGGTAATACTGTAAAGAGTATGATTATCGCTTATCTTGGTTACTTCGGCCTGGGTTTCCTGCTTCGTTCGCTGGGAATTGACGTTTAGGAAGGGAATAAGTTATAATTACTATTGTCTGAACAAGTCCACCCCTATTTATAAGAGGTAAGCGATTTTGCACGAGGCCTGTGGCGTTTTTGGAATCTATGCCCATGATGAAGATATAGCTAGGCTTACCTTTTTTGCCCTTTTCGCTCTACAGCATCGAGGGCAGGAGAGCGCCGGCATCGCCACCACCGACGGCAAGAGTATTCAGGTATATGCAAAGATGGGGCTTGTATCCCAGGTATTTACCGAGGATACCCTCAGCAAGCTTACCGGGCATATTGCCATCGGTCACAACCGCTATTCCACCAGGGGTTCAAACCGCAGCTGCAATGTCCAGCCTATTATCGTCGGCAAAGATTCAAATACCTTGGCTATTGCCCATAACGGTAATATTACAAACGCCGAAGCCCTGTATAAAGAACTATCTGATAAAGGCTATACCTTCCGTACCTCAACGGACACCGAGGTTATCGCCAATCTTATACTTTCCTCCCCGGAAAAGAAATGGTTAGACAGGATAAGATACGCCATGCGCCGTCTACAGGGGGCATATTCCATGGTCGTTATGACAAAAAACACCCTTTATGGCATCCGCGACCCCCTAGGCGTACGCCCCTTATGTTTGGGAACTATCGGCAATGGCCACTATGTATTAGCCTCGGAAAGCTGTGCCCTTGACCACATCGGCGCCAGTTTCTTAAGAGAAGTCGAACCGGGTGAGATAGTCTCTATTACCGAAAGGGGCATAGACAGCTACCAGGAAGAGACTGATAGAAAGGCGCTCTGCATTTTTGAGTATATATACTTCTCCCGCCCCGACAGCACTATAAATGGACGCCTGCTCCACGCAGCACGTCAGGCTATGGGCGCCGGCTTAGCCGAGGAACACCCTGTAGATGCTGACCTGGTTATCGGTGTACCTGATTCAGCCACCGCCGCCGGCTTCGGTTATGCCATTAAATCCGGTATACCTCCGGGTGAAGGCTTGATTAAAAACCGCTATATGGGACGCACTTTTATTGAACCCGACCAGCGAATAAGGGACCTCGGTGTTCAACTTAAATTTAATCCCCTGCAAGCTGTATTGAAAGACAAGCGGGTGGTGCTTGTCGATGACAGCATAGTCAGGGGCACAACTACGCCCAAGGTCATCCAGCTTCTGAGGAAGAGCGGTACCAAAGAAATCCATATGCGCGTCTGCGCCCCGCCAATCCGCTACCCCTGTTTCTTCGGGGTGGATATGGCTACCCGCTGGGAGCTAATCGCCGCCCAAAAAACAATACCCGAAATCAGGGACTTTATCGGCGCCGATTCGCTCGGTTACCTGAGTATTGACGGGCTTATCAAGGCAATGGCTTTACCCAAAGAGATTTTCTGCCTTGCCTGTTTTACCGGTGAATACCCGGTGCCGGTACAGCTTGAGATGGACAAGCTGGCACTGGAAACGGCGATAATGGACGGTACAGTACCGGTGGAGCAGCGATAGTTTAAAATAACATAACTATAAAGCTAATAATACCTCCTATCTGATTGCAACAGTTATTTTCAAGTGTTATTATTAACTCATCATTCACCAGAAATCAGAAGTTCAGCTTGAAGGAGGTTTATTACTATGGGTTGTAGCCTTATATTCGGGGCAGCAGTACCCGGCTTTTTCCTGAGTTCTTGGTTTGCCATGCTTTTATGGGGCGTTATAGCGCCCAAGTTCGATGTAGTAACAATAAGCTATGTCGATTCTATGCTGATAACCATCAGCCTGTGGATTGTGGTAGCGCCTCTGGCGGCAGCTGCCGGTAAGGGTAAGTGGTTTAAGAAATAGGATAGAACATAGAGTAAATCGTTTAGGAGGTAACAGATTAAACAAACCTATGCTTCCTCCGGCGTTAGCCTTGATACCGCCGATAGTATAAAGGTGCTTATCAAGCAGCATGTCAAGGATACGCTGCGCCCCGAGGTGCTGGCCGGTCCCGGGTTATTCGGCGGCCTCTTTGAGCTTAAAGGATTCAGACAGCCGGTGCTGGTATCCAGCGTTGACGGAGTCGGCACCAAGCTTAAAATAGCTGAAGCTCTTGACAGATATGACACGGTGGGCATTGACATTGTCAATCACTGCATCAATGACATATTCACCTGTGGTGCCGAGCCGCTCTTCTTCCTGGACTATATAGCCATGGGCAAACTTGTGCCGGAAAGGATAGCGGCCATTGTCAAGGGCTTGTCAGTAGCATGTCAAGAGGCTGGTTGCGCCCTTATCGGCGGTGAAACAGCCGAAATGCCCGGTATATATGCTACCAATGATTACGACCTGGCAGGTTTTATTATCGGCGCCGTCGAAAAGGAGACTATCATAGACGGCAGTACAATATCTGCCGGTGACATTGCCCTCAGTCTGGCATCCAGCGGTCTGCATACCAATGGCTATTCGCTGGCCCGTAAGGTTTTTGGCGATACCTCTTCGGCATTAAACAAATACTACCCTGAGCTGGGGAAAACTATTGGCGAAGCGCTCTTAGAACCCCACCGCAGCTACTATAGAATGCTTAAGCCAGTCCTGCCCTTTATAAAAGGAATGGCACACATCACCGGCGGCGGATTGGTTGGCAATGTTCCTCGGATTTTACCTGAGGGCTTGGCAGCAAAATTCAATAGTGAATCATGGTCTATACCTTCTATCTTTCAGCTAATCCAAAAACAAGGCAACATCGATAGAGAGGAAATGTACCGTGTATTTAATATGGGCATCGGCATGGTGGTTATCTGTTCGCCTGATAAAGTTGAACAGCTAACCAGTCAACTGCCCGAAGCTATTATTATCGGCGATATAGTTAAGCAATCAGGGAAGGCAAGGGTTGTTATAAAGTAGGTTAGTAACATAATTAATGCGGAGGTATTATGCGAGCTATTATCAGTGTATCGGATAAAACAGGGGTAAGCGAATTTGCCGCTGGTTTAAGTAAATTAGGGTACGAAATCTTCAGCACCGGCGGCACCAAGAAAGCATTATCGGATGCCGGGGTGCCGGTAAAGGGTATCTCTGAAATCACCGGTTTTCCCGAAATACTGAACGGCAGGGTAAAGACCCTGCACCCGGCTGTCCACGGGGGCTTGCTGGCAAAACGCAACCTGCCCGAGCATATGCGAGAGCTGGAGAAGAATAATATTCAGCCCATTGACATGGTAGTAGTCAACCTGTATCCATTTGTCCAGACTGTGTCCAAGGAGGGGGTTACTATAGATGAGGCGCTTGAAAATATAGACATCGGCGGGCCGACAATGCTGCGGGCATCCGCCAAGAACTTCCCCAGCGTTATAGTTGTCGTTGACCCCGCGGATTACGACGTGGTTTTGAAAAAACTAAAATCCGGAGAGGTATCTCTGGATGAACGTAAAAGGCTGGCGCAGAAGGCTTTCCAGCATGTGGCGATATACGACACCGCCATCTCACAGTACCTCAGACAGGATGAGGAGGGCTTACCCGAAGAGATGACCATAGCCCTTAAAAAACGCCAGGATCTGCGCTACGGTGAGAACCCACACCAGCCGGCCGCCTTCTACGCCGAGCAGACAGTAGCCATCAAACAGGATAGCGGCATAACCTGGGCAAAGCAGTTATGGGGTAAGGAGCTATCCTTCAATAATATCCTGGACGCCGATGCCACCTGGGGTGCCGCTGTTGATTTCTCCGAACCGACTGTTGCCATCGTCAAGCACACAAATACTTGCGGGCTTGCCAGCCACCCGGATATCGCCGAAGCCTATCGCCGGGCTTTGAGCGGTGATACCGTCTCCGCCTTCGGTGGTATCGTCGCCAGCAACAGGACGGTTAACAAGGAAATGGCCGAGGCAATGAGAGAGGTTTTTTATGAAATAGTCATCGCTCCTGAATACGATGCCGATGCACTGGAATTCCTCAAAAAGAAGAAAAACCTGCGTATTTTACTCGCCGAGCTGCCGCCGGGTTATGGCGACGCACTTGCAGGTTATTTTGATTACCGCCGGGTAAAAGGCGGTCTTCTGGTTCAGGCTTCGGATTCCCTGGATGAAAGGGATGTGCAACTAAAGACGGTAACCAAACGTGAACCGACAGCAAAGGAGCTTGAAGATTTGCTCTTCGCTTGGCGGGCGGTAAAGCACATAAAATCAAACGCTATACTGCTTGTAAAAGATAAAATGATTGTCGGCATGGGGGCCGGGCAGCCCAATCGCGTTGTAAGCTCCGAAATCGCCAGTAAAAAAGCCGGGGATAAATCAAAGGGCAGCGTGATGGCTTCCGATGCCATGTTCCCCTTCCCGGATACCGTCGAGCAGGCGGCGGCGGCCGGTGCAACCGCCATCATCCAGCCAGGCGGCTCCATAAGAGACGGGGATTCTATAAAGGCTGCCGATAAACATAATATCGCTATGGTCTTTACCGGCGTCAGGCATTTCCTGCATTAGTGCGCCAATAGTTATACGGAGAACGATTATGTCAGATGTGGTACTGGTAATAGATATGCTGCGCGGCTTTTTTGAAGAAGGCTACCCGCTGTATATCGGAAGGGAAGCCCGAAACATAATCCCGAACATACAGGGGCTTCTGGAGCAGGAGCTTGCCCGCGGGTCAAAGATATTCTTTATCTGCGACAGCCATGATCCCGACGATCTTGAATTCAAGATGTTCCCGCCGCACTGCATCGCCGGCACGGCTGAAACCGATGTCATCCCGGAACTGGCAAAATACCCGAGCGAGATAATCCCCAAGAAACGCTACAGTGCTTTCTTCAACACAAAGCTAGAGGAAAAACTTGAGCAGCTCAATCCGGATAAGCTCGTCGCCTGCGGCGTGCTGACCGATATCTGTGTTATGCACACCATCGCCGGCGCCAGAAACCGTGACTACGCCGTAGAGGTGCCGGTTGACTGCGTCGCCGCCCTGGATGAAAAGACCCAGCAATTCGCCCTTAACCACATAGAGAAAGTGCTCGGCGCCAGGCTCACCAGATTCAAGGAGGCTTAGGGTAATGGCTGAATTTGAACCCTCCAGAGAAGTTCTATCAGGAGATACTGCCGATATCTACTTCGCCCGCACTATTGAGATACTGAAAAAAGAAAGGCTCAACCCAGTGGCTACAATGGAAGTATTCTCCAGCAGAGCCGGCATATTGTGCGGTATTGAAGAAGTTAAATCCTTATTGTCCAGGGCTCTGTCAAATGTCAAAGGTGAAATCTGGGCACTCGGTGAGGGTGAGGCTATTGACATAAAAGAGGTGGTATTACGCATAACCGCCCCCTACCAGAGCTATGGATTGTACGAGACGGCTATCTGCGGCATTCTGGCTAACTGCAGCGGCTGGGCAACAGCCGCCAGAGAGTGTGTTGATGCCGCCGGCGGCATTCCTGTCACCAGCTTCGGCGCCCGTCATGTCCACCCCTCGGTAGCGGGCGTAATGGACTATTCGGCTGTCATCGGCGGCTGCAGAGGCTGTTCCAGTATCGCCGGTGCCAAGCTGGCAGGCATAGAGCCATCAGGGACAATCCCTCATGCTTTAATCCTGGTAATGGGCGATACGGTTAAAGCGACTCTAGCCTTTGACAGGCATATGCCAGCCGGTGTGCCAAGGGTATCCCTTGTCGACACCTTTAAGGATGAGGCTGAGGAAAGCCTGCTGGTTGCTCAAGCACTGGACAAAAGCCTTGACAGCGTCCGCCTGGATACACCTGGCGAAAGGGGAGGGGTTACCGTTGGCCTTGCCAAGGAAGTCAGAGCCAGGCTTACCCTGGCTGGTTTTGAAAAGGTAAAGATTTTCGTTAGCGGTGGTATTAATGTTGAACGAATAAAGCAGTTTATTGAGCAGGGGGCACCCGTTGACGGCTTCGGTGTCGGCAGCTATATCACCAGCGCCAGCCCGATAGACTTCACCGCCGATATCCATGAAATCGAAGGCAAGCCGATAGCCAAGCGCGGCCGCATCCCGGGTAAGACACCGAATCCGCGGTTAAAAAGGATTATATAAAGGTGAGGTAACATAATGAAGAAAGAAGAAATAAGAAAAGTAGTCAGAGAAGGCTACGCCGAAATAGCCAGAAAGGGGAACTCCTGTTGCGCTCCGGTAAGCTCCTGTTGCGGTCAGCCCTCTCAAACAGAAGATATCAGTAAAAATATAGGATATTCTAACGAAGAAATGGCTTCCGTACCCGATGGTGCCAACCTTGGTCTCGGCTGCGGCAACCCGGTGGCGCTGGCATCATTGAAAGAGGGTGAGGCCGTTCTCGACCTCGGTTCAGGCGCCGGCTTCGACGCCTTCCTGGCGGCAAACAGGGTCGGTAAAAATGGTAAGGTCATCGGTGTCGATATGACACCTGAAATGATAGCCAAAGCCAGAGCCAATGCCGAGAAAGGTGGCTACGAAAACGTTGAGTTCAGGCTGGGGGAGATTGAAAACCTGCCTGCCGCCGACAACTCTGTTGATGCTATCATCTCTAACTGCGTCATCAACCTTTCACCGGATAAGAAAAGCGTCTTTCGGGAAGCCCTCCGCGTGCTTAAACCCGGTGGTAGACTGATGGTATCTGATATAGCCCTGCTTGAAGAGCTACCAGACTCTATCAGAGAATCTGCTGCCGCTTATGTAGGCTGTATATCAGGAGCAATGCTGAAGAATGATTACCTTTCGGTTATAAAAGATGCTGGCTTTCAGGATATAAAAGTTGTTAATGAGACGCACTTTCCCATTGACTATATAAACAACGACTCAATAACCAAAGTTACTATTGAAAATATGGAGTTATCAAAAGACGCTATAAATAAATTATCAAATTCAGTTGTCAGTATTAAAGTGCGGGCAATCAAACCTTAATAATCTCAGCATTTTTTAAACTCCAGCCGCAGGACATTTTTCGTCTCTCTGCTTACTTTTACCCTGTCATCTATACGGTAACCCACCAGCCACAGGATCTGCTGCGGTGAAAAAACAATCGGTATTTGCTGGCGCCATCTGCGGGGAATCTTAGTATCAATCATGAACCCGTTCAGCTTCTTTGTTTCGGCCATACCCAGTGGCTGAAAACGGTCTGCTGGTTTTCTGCAGCGTACTTTCAATTCATTACCAGCCTTATCAAGGTCAAGATAGGCAACAAAATCATTTTCCTCTTTTTCCATCGCTCCCGGCTTCATAATTTCAGCCTCTACCAGCCAACCGGGTAACTCTGTTTTCCCGGGGATGTTGATGCGATATTCACCACCTATGACAGGGTATGGACACGTATTGACAGTTTCCATACCCAGCAGGTATCTGTCATATTCTATGGAAAATATAAGGCCACCCGGCAGGTTGATTTGCCTTCCCGCCGGCTTATTCAGCGCCGCCAGGATTTCTTCTATATGGCGTGTTTCTATGTCTTTCAGGCTGCCGATAATCTCCTCAACAACTGCCCTTAACAAATGCCTCTTCAAAGCTAACGGCAATTCGTTAAGCCTGTCTTTGTTCAGGGCAATAATACCTTCTTTTTGTGCAACTACCGCCGGCCATAGACGGGCAACTTCCGCATCCAAAAAAACAATTTCATCATTAGCAATAGCAGCCATACGCAGCAGGGCTTCAGCCACACCGGAATTATAGCCTTTAAGCAAAGGTAGTAACTGCTGGCGTATCCGGTTCCTGAGTGGAGACATCGACAAATTGGATGTGTCAAGCCTGGGCATAATCTCATTTTCTTTGCAATAATTCACCGTTTGCTGACGGCTTATCTCCAATAATGGCCGGGTAATGTTAATTCTCTTATCATCAAGCTGCCACTGGCTGTATGGTTTCAAACCAATAAGCCCCCTCGTTCCCGTGCCGCGTATTATGTGCATCAATACCGTCTCTACATTGTCATCAAGGGTATGGCCGGTAACTATATAATCAGCACCAACAGAGCCGGCTACCTCAGACAGAAAGCGGTAGCGTACTTCCCGCGCCGCCTCTTCCAGTGAAATTCTTTTTTCTTTTTTATAAGCTTTCGCATCCCTTTTTTCTATCGTCGCCGGCACACCGAGACGACCTGCCAGTTTTGCTACATAGGTGGCGTCATCCCCGGATTCTTTCCCCCGCAGCTGATGGTCAAGGTGTGCCACATGCAACTCTATGCCCAGTTCCTGTCTAAGCTTTAACAGGATATATAACAGGCAGGTTGAGTCAGGCCCGCCGGACACTGCCAACAGCAAACGTGAGCCCGTGGGGAACAGGTTATGCTTCCGTATAAAGCAGGCTACTTGCTGCTCCAGGGTGATTTGTTGCTTTTCCGTTGCCATTTTCGCCTTAATTATAGTCAGCCGGGACAAGAGGGGCAATTCTTAAGAAAACTGCACCAGGTAGCCGGTATCGTTGAACAATTCCAGCCGTGCTTCCTTTTCGTCAAGGTTGATTATACTGATACACCCGGTGCTCAACCTGAACCGGGTTATACTGGATAGCGGCAGCATTAAAGCCGAACATATTATGGCTAGAATGGCAAAGTAATGACTGACAACAACCAGTTCGCCATCTGTATGCTTGCGGTTTATATTCTGTATAAAATCCCAGCTTCGCCGCCTTAAATCGACTAGTGATTCTCCCCCCGGTACTCTGTATGATACGCCGTCCTGTGTTAATATCTCGCTGAACCTCTTGCCCAGCTCGGCAGAAGTTACCCCCTCCAGCTCGCCAGCTTCAACCTCCCGCAGTGAATTTTCAACTACCACCTCTAAATTGTGGTAGCGGGCTATAATTTTAGCCGTCTCCATAGCGCGCTTTAACGGGCTGGAGTAGATAGCCTGAATACTTCTCTGGCTCAACCTTGACGCCGCATTTTCAGCCTGCCGCCTGCCCTCTTCATTCAACAAGGTATCGCTGGAACCACCCTGGATGCGAAGCTCCTTATTCCAGTCCGTCTTACCATGCCTGACCAGTATTATCCTTGCCATTAGTTAGCTTTCTCGCTATTCACTTACTATCCTGCTTTGATTCGGCAAATCTCCTGGCATGCGCCAGCCGGCTGCGATAGCTGGGGTGGTCATGGAGTAGCATCTCAACCCAGTGGTTCGGATCGGCTTCGGCCAGATTCTGTTCGGTAAGCCTTGCCATGGCGCTGATGAATGAAAATGGGTCATTTGTAAGTTCAAGGGCGTAACCATCAGCTTCCGTTTCAATACGACGCCCGTAACCGGTGGTAATCGGAGACAGCAGCAGGTTTATTGCAGCGAATATCAATGCCAGTAGCGGCAAGGCGGATATATCCGAGAGACCGCTAAAACCCAGGGGTTCAATTACAGCATTCAGAATAATTCCGGCAGCATATAAATTGACCAGTAATATAACCGATTGGAACACAAAAAGACGCAACATATCCCTATGGTGGCTATGAGCCATCTCGTGAGCCATAATCACCTCTATCTCCGATGCAGAGTATTTATTAAGCAGGGTGTCGCTCAAAACGATTCTCTTTGTCCTGTCCATACCCATCAGGGCGGCATTAGCCGTAGTGCTTTTGCTGCTGAATTCAATGGTGTATATTCCACCGATCTCCACCCCCACCCGTTTTGCCAGTTTCTCAAGCCTATCCCTGAGTTCACCATCTTCCAGCGGCTTCATCTTGAAGAATATGGGCACTAAAAGAACCGGTGCCAGAACGCTCATTACAAGGCTAAACAATACCAGGAATCCCCAGCAAAAGAGCCACCAGAGTTGTGGCTGAACTATTATAAGCCAGTAAACAATGGCGACAATGGCGATGCCTAAAACAAGCGTAAGAGCGCCGGCTTTAACAAGGTCACCCAGCCAACCGGACAGGCTTTGTTTAGATAGACCGTAACGCCGGGGCAGAACATAACCGCCATAGTAGCTTATGGGTGATGTAAGTAACCTGTAAGCGGCAACAAGAATTAAAAAGTAAAGAATAGCCGCCGGAATTACCGGCAGATTGGAATACCATGTAAGCCTTTCTGAAAAACCGCCGAATGCAAGCAAAGCCAGAAAAACGGCAACCACTACTATTTCGGCAAATGATAGATAGCGCCCGGTGCGGGCATATTCCTTTGCCTGCCGCTGTCTATCCGGGTCCAATACCGGTTCTATTAGATTCTCATTATCTAAATCAACCATCTAAAATCAGCTCGTTTCCAGTATCAAACGAGTGCGGTGAACAGATTCCGGCCGTTCAAAACCTAAAGCTTTTGCAACCTGCTCCGGCCTGCCCGAGCCACGACTGTCGCAGCGCAACCGCATACCTATAGTGCCATAATCATCACGCCAGCCAGCCAGCCACAGGTCATCAATCAATACCCTCAGGTCATAGCTACGGGGTCCGGTATCCCGCTGGTGCTGCCACGGCAGTCCTTCCCTTGCCAGCAGAGAGGTAAGCGCCTCCGTAATATAATCAGCCCCCTTCCCCACCTCAACTTCTACTATATACTCTGCATAGCGCACCTGTGCCTGCAACGAGGGCAAAATGGTAGCGATATTATACACCTGGATTATTTCCATGCCCGGCGGTAGCTGCCGGCTGACACAGGTAGTAAACGAATGCGGCGATATGAAACCGGCTGTATATACATCCATCAATTCGGCTTTGCTGGTTACGCCCAGGGCCAGCGGCGCCGCCACCGATATTTTTGGGTGGGGATTAAAACCTTCGGAATAAGCAAGCTCTATATCGGCGCGGCGAAGAGCCCTGCGCCATAGTTTTATAATATCCAGATGGGAGATAAACTTGACCCCCGCCCCCCGCCCGAATCTAATCCGCAGCCGATGCATCTTTCTTTTTCTTTTCCTTAGTCAGTAGGATTTCTTCTATTTTATGCCCCTTCATCTTGGTGATTACCATCTTCAAATCCTTGTATTTTAGCTGCTTCCCCTGTTTCGGGATGCGTCCCATAAGATGGAGAATAAAACCGGCGACGGTCTCATAATCACCCTCGGGTAATTCCAGTCCCAATTCTTCATTGGCTTCTTCAATCCGCATACCGCCGTCAATCTGAAAGGTATATTCGTTTATTGACTCGTACTCCTTCTCGGCTTCGGCAAGTTCATCGCCCACCGGCCCGACTATTTCTTCCATCAGGCGGCTTAGGCTGACGATACCGGCGGTACCCCCGTATTCATCAACGACAATAGCCATGCGGTAATTCTTATCCCGCATTTCGGTAAAAAGTTCACTGATACGCTTCGTCTCCGGAGTGAAGTATGCCGGGCGGATAAGTTCATCAATGGGAGCTTCTTTTGTTATTGAGCCCTTTGCCAGAGCCATCAATACATCTTTTATCGATAAAATGCCGACGACATTATCCATATTTTCATCATACACCGGGAAGCGTGAAATGGGAGACTCTGAATATATTTTCAGGAACTCGGCCAGTGTCTCACCTTTTTCAATGCCGACAACCTCGGGCCGTGGCACCAGGACCTCGCTGACCGGACTGTCGCCAAAATCAAAAACGGCATGCAGCATGTCGGCTTCAGCTCCCTCCATCGTACCCTCTTTATGCCCCACCGTTATCATAGTGCGTATTTCTTCATCGCTGACAATTGACCGAGGCACCGGTGTCCCGCCGACCAGCCTGGTAAGCCTGGAGGCAAGCCAGCTTAAAACGATAACCACCGGGGAAAAAAGCCAGGAGATTATCTCTATCGGCCGCACGAAAAGCACCGCCACCTTTTCGGCATGGCGGTTAGCGAAGGTCTTGGGCATGGTCTCGGCAAATATCAAGAGTATTATCGCCGTACCGAAAGTGGCAATGATAACACCCACATCCTGCCCCCAGATATTTATCGCCAGTATAGTGGCTATGGCAGCGGCGGCTGTGTTGACAAGATTATTACCTAACAATATGGTTGATAAAAACCTGTCCGGGCGCTCCAGCATTTTTGACACCCTCTTTGCCCCCTTAACCTTGGTTTCAACCATGTGCTGGACACGGAACCTTTCCAGTGAAATAAAGGCTGTCTCCGAACTGGAAAAGAAGGCTGACAGAACAATACAAATAAAAAGAAACACCAGATACAGTGCTTCAATAGACATACTACCTCACCTCTCTTTTGCTCTTACCTTTATCGTTCATAGACAGCTATAAGCCGCCTCGCAGTCAATCATAACACTGGCTAATAGGGGTGTCAAAGTATAATAACTCTATAAAATAATACACCTGTGTTATAATTTTATAGTATGAAAATTCTGGGTATTGAGACCTCTTGTGATGAAACAGCCGCCGCCGTAGTTGAAGACGGTGCTAAGATTTTATCCAATGAAATTTCCTCACAGGTGGAAATCCACGCCCGTTACGGCGGCATCGTTCCCGAGGTAGCCTCAAGACAGCACATAATATCCATTATCCCTGTTATTTCTAAAGCAATGAACGAAGCGCACATCGGCTGGCATGAATTAAATGGTATCGCCGTTACCAATGGCCCCGGCCTGGCGGGCTCGCTGCTTGTAGGTGCAAGCGTCGCCAAGGCGATTGCCACTGTCAAAAAGCTGCCTCTTACAGGGATTAATCATCTTGAAGCCCATATCTATGCCAACTGGCTTTCCAATCAAGAACCTGCTTTCCCGTTACTATGCCTTATCGTATCCGGTGGGCACAGCGATTTAGTGCTTATGAGAAACCACGGAGATTATGTAATACTGGGCAGAACAAGAGACGACGCCGCCGGCGAGGCTTTTGATAAAGCCGCCCGCATTCTCGGGCTGGGATACCCCGGCGGTCCGGCTATTGACAGGGAAGCCACAAAAGGCACCGCTTCTATTGAGCTACCGCGCTCCTGGCTAAAAGATACCAGCGACTTCAGCTTCAGTGGTGTTAAGACAGCGTTGTTCAGACTGGTAGAAAACGGCAAGATAAACAATATAGCCAATGCCGCCGCCAGCTTCCAGCAGGCAATAGTAGATGTACTTGTTTCCAAAACTATAGCCGCCGCCAAACAACATCGCGTCAAACAGGTTCTTCTCTCAGGTGGTGTAGCCGCTAACAGGAGGTTGCGACAGCAACTGGTGGAGGATTCACCGATACCGGTGCTGATACCCGAACCGATATTATGCACCGATAATGCCGCCATGGTCGCTGCCTGTGGTTATTTCCACTTCCAGGCCAATAAAACAGACGGGCTTGATATGGACGTAGTCCCCAGCCTCAAACTGGGTTAGTTTTTAATCCAATAAATAGTATTAAATTAATACTTCATAATACATAGTATAATAGCCTATGGAGGCGTTTTTTAACGATAATAGGCTATTATATGGTTGTCAACAGTGTTTAACTATCCTGAGCTAGTATTTCTCAAGTTGCAACATAAACTAAACTACGCTATTATATTTAAGTTAGCAGTCTCAGGGCGAGACTGCTAATGATTGGGTTGTTTGATATTAAAAAAATAAGAAGGAGGAAAAGATGGCGATCAAAATACAACCTTTGGCTGACCGTGTAGTAATCAGACCTATCAAGCGGGAGGAGGTAACGAAAGGTGGCATCGTCCTGCCCGATACAATCAAAGAGAGGCCTGTAGAGGGAGAGGTTCTAGCTGTTGGGCCGGGCAGACTAGCTGATGACGGGAAAAGGGTACCTATGGATATTAAAGTGGGTGATGTAATACTCTACACCAAGTATGGTGGTACCGAAATCAAGGTTGATGATGAAGAGCTAATCATTCTGAATGAGAGCAATATTCTGGCAATAAGAAAAAGCAGCAAGTAAGATTTTTTAATTTTTAAGGAGGAATATAATGGCAAAACAAATTATTTTTGGAGATGAAGCCAGGCATGCGCTAAAGAAGGGTATTGATGTCCTGGCTAGCGCAGTAAAGGTTACCCTGGGCCCCAAGGGCCGCCCGGTAGCCCTAGATAAGCAATGGGGCGCACCGACGGTAATCGATGATGGGGTAAATATTGCCAAGGAAATCTCATTACCCGATCCCTTTGAGAACATGGGTGCCCAGCTGGTCAAGGAAGCCGCCAGTAAAACAAACGACGCCTGTGGTGATGGCACAACGACATCAACCGTTCTGGCGGCAGCTATCATCAACGAAGGTTTCAGGAACATAGCCGCCGGTGCTGAACCGCTCAGCCTGAAGAAGGGCATTGAGAAGGCAACCAGTGCCATTCTTGATGAGCTGACCAGGGTATCCACTCCGGTAAAGGGCAAGGAGCAGATTGTTCAGGTGGCAACCATAACCGCCAAGGACACCGAGATCGGCAACCTCATAGCTGATGTCATGGAGAAGGTGGGTAAGGATGGCGTTATAACCATCGAAGAATCAAAAGGCACAAAGTACGAAACAGAATATGTTGAGGGTATGCAGTTTGACCGCGGTTATATCAGCGGTTATTTCGTGACAGATACCGTCCGTATGGAAGCGGCGATAGATGAACCCCATATTCTTATAACCGATAAAAAGATATCCGCTATTTCCGAAATCCTGCCTTCGCTGGAGAGGATACTCCAGGTAACAAAGAACCTGTTTATTATCACCGAGGATATGGACGGCGAAGCCCTGGCTACAATAGTGGTCAATAAATTACGGGGAACGATGAATGTATTAGCCGTCAAATCCCCCGGCTTCGGTGACCGCAGAAAGGCGATGCTGGATGATATCGCCATTCTCACCGGTGGAACGGTAATTTCCGAAGAGGTAGGCCGCAAGCTGGACTCCGTTAATCCGGAGGACCTGGGGCGTGCTCGGCGCGTGGTCGCTACCAAGGATAAAACCACCATTATCGAGGGCAAGGGTTCGCCTGAGGCTATTCAGGATAGAATCAAACAGATTAAAGCTCAGGTAGAGGAAACCGACTCCGACTTTGATCGTGAGAAATTGCAGGAGAGGATGGCTCGCCTGGCCGGCGGTGTGGCGGTTATAAAGGTAGGTGCCGCCACCGAGACCGAGATGAAAGAGAAGAAACACCGAGTTGAAGATGCATTATCGGCAACCAGGGCTGCAGTGGAAGAGGGTATTCTGCCGGGTGGCGGTATCAGCCTGCTCAATTCCCTTAAAGTCCTGGATAAACTTAAGGTCAGTGGCGATGAAGCCACCGGAGTCAATATCGTAAAGAAAGCTGTGGAAGCGCCTATCCGGCTGATTGCCGAGAACGCCGGCAAGGACGGCGCCGTTATCGCCGATAATATCAAGAAGAGCGCGGTCGGCGTTGGCTACAATGCCGAGTCCGATAAATACGGCAACATGGTTGAAATGGGTATCATTGACCCGACAAAGGTGGTCAGGTCAGCTCTGGTAAACGCTGCCAGTATCGCCAACATGGTCCTGGTAACAGAGTCGCTGATTACCGATATACCGGAGAAGGAGAAGGGCCCGGCTATGCCTTCTGGCGGTATGGATGGAATGTATTAATCGCTAACAAGCGCTAATAAAAGCAGAAGTTCTATAGCCGCAGTCATCAGACTGCGGCTATATTTATAGCTTTAACAAATCAACCAGAGTTTCATCTTCAGCAACCGGTCCAACCACAGCCAGTCTAAGCTGGTCTTCTATGAATAGCTCCCGGGCTAATTCTTTGATTTCATCAGCGGTAATGGCATCAATAATAGACACTACCTGATCAACATCCAGAATGCGACCGGTAAGTACCTCCTGCCCTCCCAGCCAACCGGCAACACTACGGCTATCCTCCATTCGCAATAACAGCCGCCCCTTAGCCATCTCCTTGGCTTTTGTCAACTCCTGTTCGGATACAATTTCTTCCTTTAGCAGGGAGAGCTGCTCCAGAACAACACGGGTAGCCAGCTTAAGGTTTTTCGGCTCTACGCCGGCATAAATAACAACGGCACCGGTATCGGATAGATGCTCAACAAAACTGTTAATACTGTAAGCCAGACCCAACCGGTCACGAATCTCGCAGAAAAGGCGGCTGCTCATCCCTTCGCCGAGAATGACGTTGAGCAGGTCAAGGGTAAAACGCTGCGGATGGAAGAGCGATAAGCCAGGCAATGCCAGACACATATGGACCTGCTCTATATCCCGTTTCTCAACATGCAGCCTCGGATTTGATTGCTGTCTATAGGCTAAAAACTCAGCAGTGCTGTTTTCGCTGGACCAGCCTCCCAAACACTGATTTACCGTGGATATAACCTTCTTATGCTCTATATTACCGGCAACCGATACGACAGTATTGGTCGGTAAATACTGAAGTTTCATATAGTCAATCAAGCTATCTCTTGCAATTGCAGTTACAGACTGCTTATCACCGGCTATATCACGCCCCAGTGGGTGACCGAGCCATAAAAGCCCGTCGATGAGCTGGCTGACCCTCTGCGAAGGGGAATCATAGCTTATATTAATCTCCTCAATGATTACCTTGCGTTCCTTCTCCATATCTTCAATTTCAAACTTAGAGTGCAAAAGTATATCCGCCAGCAGGTCCATAGCCAGCGGATAGTGTATCTGGGCAATCTTGCACCAGTAGACGGTTGCTTCCTTATCGGTGCCCCCATTGAGGATACCCCCCAATCCCTCTATAGCCTCCGATATATCCCGTGCTTCAGGGCGTCGCTGTGTGCCACGGAATAAAAGATGCTCTACAAAATGAGAGGCTCCAGCCATTGCATCGTCCTCATAGCGGGAGCCGGTGCCGATAAGGACACAAACAGAAACCGAACGCACCGCCGGCATTTTTCCGGTAATAATCCTCAGTCCATTATCCAGGGTCGTCTTCTTATACAACAGTCTGCACCTCTATCTGATACTATTTCTGGATATTCTAAGGTTATCCCATAAGGGTGTCAATCTGCGACGCTTTCCTGAAATGGACACAGCTCAACCGATTGATTATAATAAATAGCTCTGGAGATACTTAATTTTCTCGGTATTGTATGGTAATATATTTATTAAGCTAGGAGTGTAGCTCAGTCTGGTAGAGCAGCGGTCTCCAAAACCGCCGGTCGGGGGTTCGAGCCCTCCCACTCCTGCCAATGCCGAGATGGTGGAATGGCAGACACGCTAGCTTGAGGGGCTAGTGAGCGTAAGCTCGTGAGAGTTCAAATCTCTCTCTCGGCACCAAGAGGTTTGCGGAAGTAGTTCAGCGGTAGAACGCCTCCTTGCCAAGGAGGAGGTCGCGAGTTCGAATCTCGTCTTCCGCTCCAGCTGAAAATAAACGGGGCGACGTAGCCAAGTGGCAAGGCGGGGGTCTGCAAAATCCCTATTCACCGGTTCGAATCCGGTCGTCGCCTCCAGTTCTTAACTACTCTATCTTCTTAAATAAAAACCGATAGTACCTAACAATGGCGGCAGCAGCAGGATTAGCGCCCAGAGCAAATCGGGATTATTATTTATGCCCAGAGGCTCGGCTAACCCGATGATGAATACCACACCGATAATACTACCGATTGCACCAAACAACAGCGAACCCCTGTAGCGGAGTACTTTATTTATAAAGAAAATACCTATCACCACGCCGATGGGGTAACCTATCACCATACCTGCAAGGGCACCAACCAGACCACCGAAGCCGGCGGCTCCATCCTGCAGCAACTGGGCGCCGATAGCAGCCGCCAGAAAGCCAAAAATGGCACCGATTATAGCTATGGCGACAACTATACCGTTAAAAACGGCAACTTTTTTTACTATTGTTAAAGGCGCAACCTGCATTCTAGCTACATAATAGCATATTTGGATTGCGGTGGTTGAACCCTTTAACTGCAGGGAGTAAAATATCTTCTATCCGGCCGGGGTGGCGGAATCGGCAGACGCAGCGGACTTAAAATCCGCCGGAGCAATCCTTGTGGGTTCGAGTCCCACCCCCGGCACCAAAAAGGTGGGCTGCTATGCCGGTATTTATAGTTATAGTTGGCTACCTGCTGGGCTCAATACCCACCGCCTATATTGCCGGGCGTATTACAAAGGGCGGGGATATCCGCCAGATGGGCGATGGCAATATGGGTGCCCAGAATGCCTTCCGCCAGCTAAGTCCCGGGGCAGGTATTATCATCGGTATCATAGACGCCATTAAGGGAGCGCTGGCAATTCTCATTGCTTATATCGCCGATATTCCTCAAATAGCAATACTACTGGTAGGCACTGCCGCCGTTATCGGCCATAACTGGCCTGTTTTCCTGGGTTTTCGCGGCGGGAGGGGCGAGTGTACAACAATCGGAGTTTTTTCTGTTTTAATAACCTTACCTATTCTGATAACGGGTGGATTAGCCATTGCGGTTCTCGTAAAAACAAGGAACGTAATAAAAGCCAGTATCGCCCTATTCGTACCGCTAACATTACTATGCTGGTGGTTAGCCGTTCCCGGTCTATTAATCGTCTACAGTATTTTTCTTCCAAGCCTTGTCGGTTTTACCCACTACATCCGGACAAAACAAAGGCTAATGCATCCCGCCTAATTTAATCCCCCACACCCCAAAATACACAAAACACTTTTAAGCGGTTAATCGTCAATTCTGCGGGCTCTCAAGCACGCTCCGCCTAGCAATTAGACCTCTTATTTTGCCCGTTTTCGGGTGAATAGCTTCTTCCACCAGGGCAATTCAGCGGCAGCCAAAAGTTTTACCTGATTTTCCAGATTGCGGACACGCTCTGTGGCAACACCGAGCTGGGCAGCCAGTGCCATGTTCTTTCCCTGAAGTTCTCTTATGATGTCCATAGCCTGACCAAGGGGTTGACCGGATGTTTCACCTGTGGATTGACCGGGGGCAGGCTTTTCATCTTCAGGTTCTTTTTGTAAAAGATCCGGGGGCAACTCCGGTATCCGGTACTCTGCCCCAAACCTGCCGGTAACCAGTTTGGCTTCTATTTTACCGGCCTTTATATACCGTCTTATCGTTCTGGTCGATACTCCCAGCTTTTCAGCAGCCTGGGAGATACTCATACTCTTTTTTGGCATAGGTATTGACAAGTGTATAGTCAAAAGGATTGATTGTCAATGGATTGTCACATAAAAAACAATTTTGCAAAGTAGCAGCAAAGTTAGCCGTTAAATACAGTTATAATTGGCAACCGGCCCTTTCAACAGGACTAAGCCTTTACTATCGGTGCCAGGGGCAGAAGCAAAGTGCAGCCCGGTTTACGCTTCAGGTAAGAACGGGTGTAATTAACCGGGAAAGAATAAACAACCTGAGTTTTAGGGTGCTCGAGGCAGAAGAGGAAAACACCTATCGTCTGCGGTTTGGTACCGAAGGGGCCGATAACCATATTGAAGGAATCCCTTATCTCGTGATATATTTCCTCCAGTACATTCCTGACGGCATAAGGGTCATCAGGCGGTACATCCCTTACCTCTACATCAGGCTGTGAAATCAGGTAGGAGTTGTTTTTGCGGGCATATTCAAGATACTCGGCATTGCGGCTACGCGGCGGATTTGTAATCAGGGCTATCGTTTTTGCCGGATTGAAGTGTTTCCATACGGTGAGAGAGCGCTCCGGTTCAAATCCCAGTAAAAGGACCAACAGGGTTTGCTTCTCAAAGGAAAGGGTGCCGAAGAAATTGGGCACGGTGGTAATCTGCTCAACCCCGCGAGTTAATTTGGTGGGCGAATATGTCTGCGTGGTATGCAGCAAGCGGGGCAATCCCAGGCTCTGTTCCGCTACCAGGAAATGGAGCAGCTGCAGTAGATAGATTTTTGTAAAACCGCTTATATCCACGGTGATAAAGGGTTCATCGGCATCTTTTGGTTTACATCTGGGCCAGATATTTTTCAGTTGTGTGATACCTTCAACCGGGTCGTCCCGCTGGCACCTTATTACAAAAACACCTTCGGAGGTTCTTTTGGTCAGCTCTGATTGTAGTTTAAACAGGTTTGTATCAACCTGTTGCTTATAGAAAGGTTCCTCAATAACAAAGATTACGCTGAATCTGACTCGGAAGTTGGTTCCTGATTTTAATGTGCTGGAAACACACCTGTCTTCAAAACTGGCACAACCGATAAAGAGGTCATCGGGGCCATATTCATTCAGCCTGGTTAGATGTTCTATTTCAACCGGTTCATCATGTGACTTCATCAGCTACCAGCCCTTTAAAAAAACCACTATGCCACCCGAGAACATCCCTTAACGCCTACTATAAACTGCTCAATAATTATTGTCAATTTTTTTTACATCCCAGATTACCTAATCTCAATTCTACGGTAGTAAAAGAGGCCGGATTGTTAACTTCCAATACCCAGCCTCTTTAGTAACCTGTAACTATATTGCTAATCCTAGCATTTGCCTATCTTGAAAATCTTGGTACCGCATTCGGGGCAAACCCCCTGTGTTGCCGGCCTGCCGTTTTTCATTGTTATCGCCTTGGCATCCTTTATTTCTCTCTTGGTACGGCATTTCATACAATAGCCTTGCATCAGGTTACCTCCTATTTTTTAGCAAGGATAACCTATTCTCTAGCATACGTCAATAGCCAATCAGTAAAAACTACACAATAAGTTAGAAATAGCGTGTAGTACAAAAGTAAGCACACAGCCTATTCCGTTAAAATATAAAGTAATAATATTGACAGCTATTTGTTTATAACATAAAATCAAATTATGAAAAAACTATAATTACCAGCTAAATGTTTGGGGGCAAGGAGGTGCATGGTTATGAGGTTAAAAGCAAAGGTTTATAGTTCTATCAGTGTTTTAGTTATCATTCTGACAATTATAATTTCCACATCTTGCCAGACCGGTACACCTACGGTAACTACCACTCCTACTCCAACAACTACTACCCCTGCAACAACGAAGACGACGCCACCACAAACATCGTCGGGATTACCACTTGTTGTTTTCCAAAGTGATGATTTCTCTGGCTCAGGCAATTGTGCTATATGCCATACCAATCTTACTGATTCCGCGGGTAATGACGTATCCATTGACTCACACTGGCGGTCAACAATGATGGCAAATGCAGCCAGGGATCCTCTCTGGCAGGCAAAGGTAGCTTCAGAAGTAGCCCGTAATCCGGCGTTAAAAGAGGTCATCGAGGATAAGTGCGCCAGCTGTCATATGCCAATGGCATATACCCAGGCCGAAGAGGATGGCTTATCTACCCTGATGTTTGATGACGGCTTCCTAAACCAGGATAATATTCTATATAAAGTTGCTATGGACGGTAATTCCTGTACTCTTTGTCATCAGATTGTAGACCCCGTATTGGGCGAGTACCACATTGATACCAGCACCGACATTCCCGACAGGCTTATCTATGGCCCATATGAAGACCCGGAACAAATAGTGATGGCGAGTATGTCCCGTTTTAAACCGGTATACGGCGAACAGACTACTCAGTCAGTTCTGTGCGGCACCTGCCACTGAGTAACTACCCCGTACGTTGATTACGAGGGCAACGTACTAGGCACTTTCCCGGAGCAAACCCCATGCCTTGAACACATAAACAGCATTTATTTAGAACAAGGCACAGAATGCCAGACCTGCCATATGCCTGATGCTGTTGGTTCTCTACCGATTGCCATAATTCCTGCGGATAGTGAATCAAGAGAGCCCTTTGCTCAGCATTTCTTCGTTGGTGGCAATAGTACAATAATTAATATTTTAAAAGATAACATTGACGAACTCTCCCTGACCGCATCAACAGCCAATTTCGAAGCAACGCTGGCTCGCCTTCAAGACCTGCTGCAGAATAAAACGGCTTCAATATCCATTGACGGGGCTGAGCTTAACGACAGTTCACTAGTGCTATCACTTAATATTGAACAAATTGCCGGGCATAAGTTCCCCACTGGTTTCCCATCCCGCCGCGCCTGGATTCACCTGACCGTTACTGACGCCAGAGGAAATGTTGTCTTTGAATCAGGCAAACCAGATACAGAGGGCGGCATTACCGGCTGTGATGCGGATAATGATGCCGGCAGTTATGAGCCTCATTACGATATTATTTCCCAGCCTGACCAGGTACAGATTTACGAATCTATCATGCAGGACGTTTATGGCGATGTAACCTATACACTGCTATATGGCGCTGGCTATGCCAAAGATAACCGCATGCTGCCTCTGGGATTTGACATAGAAAACGCTGTCGAAAATATTGCTATATATGGATTAGCCGCCAATGACAGCAATTTTATAGGCGGGTCTGACCAGATAACCTACCAGATAGATACAACGGGTCATTCAGGGCCATTCACCATTAAGGTTGAACTGCTCTACCAGACAATTTCATATCAATTCGCTCAGGACCTGTTTAATGATGATGGCACCCTGATAGATGAGTTTGCCGGCTTATATCAGGAAGCAGATAAATCACCAACGCTAATAGACACCATAAGTCAATCTGTCTCCTAGGATGAAGCGGCACCGGTAAATTGAATAACCAACATAAAAGTTGCCATAATAGGGGTAATGTCTACAAAGGATATTCAGCCATCTATGTTGACATACCCTTTGGTATATAGATTACAATAACCGGAGACAAGGAGGTTTATTATGTTACATGGATTCGTTGAAGTAAGCGGCTTTATAGCCGGTATTATCAGTATTATTGTTGGTCTACTCATATTTTTCAAACCCAGAATCCTGGCTTATGTTATCGGAGCCTACCTGGTTATTATTGGTATTCTCGCCGTTATTGCGGCATTAAACTAAATATTTACCAGCCTTGAGGAAGAGAGATGTATTATTTTGCATATGGTTTAAATCTAAACCGCAAACAGATGGCACAATGTTGCCCCGGCAGCCAGCCCAGGTTTTCTGTTGAACTGCCTAATTACAAGCTGATATTCACCGGCTGGTCAAGGCAGTGGCGCGGCGGGTTAGCCAGCATAAAGCATTCAAGGGGGGATAAAGTGCTGGGGGGCATTTATGAGATTGCTGAAACGGATTTGACCAGGTTGGACAGGTATGAGGGATGCCCGGATAACTATAACAGGCTGAAGGTTATTGTCTATCGTGATAGCGGCGAACAGATAGAAGCTATTATCTACATACAGAGCAGGCAATCAGAGGAAGCAAAGGCATCTGCTGATTATCTCAAGGTTATTCAGCAGGGCTACCGGGACTGGGGGCTTATCTGACAGGAGCCTTCAAACATTGGACAGGGTATTGACAAACACCCATCCAAAGGTATTTCCCTGTCAACAGGTTCTGTGTCCTGGATTAGCAAAACTATATGATAAATTGCTTTTTCCTGTAATATCTGGTTTAATTATTATTCACAGGAGGCAATAATTTGACAGGCTTGACTTTAAAGGCAGAAAAAAGAGATGTATTGGGCAAGAAAACGAGATTCCTGCGAAGACAGGGTATTACCCCCACCCACCTCTTCGGACATGGCATCGAATCAGTGGCGCTGCAGTGCAACACCACTGACCTTCAGCACATTATTTCTAAAGGGGGAGCCACACGGCTTATTGATATCGACATAGATGCGGAAAAGCACCCCCGCAGCGCTTTTATACGCGAAATCCAGAGGGACGAAATCAGCGGGCAGCTGATCCATGTTGATTTCTATCAGATTAATAAGATGGAAAAAATAACGGCTAACATCCCCGTCATTCTGATAGGCGAAGCGCCGGCTCTTAAATCCAAGGACAACATGCTTGAGCATTTAATAAATGAAATCGGGGTGGACTGTCTGCCGGGCAAACTGCCTCCCCAGATAGAGATTGACTTAAGCACATTGGTAGAGGCAGGACAATCAATTCATATCAAGGATATTACCCTGGATAAAGATATTAGCATTACTACCGACCCCGAACAAATAATTGTAAAGATCAGCCGGATAAAGGTAGCGGCGGAGAAGGAAGAGGCAGAGGTAGCGGAGGCTGAAGCGGCAACAGAAGCCAAGGCAGTGGCTGAAGAGGAGCCAAAGGGGCAGGCATAGTAATTCCAGTTTACTCCGGGTGTAAACATGAAAGACGATATAGCTTTTTCGGCAGCCGAAGTTAGTAATGTCGTTAAATCTTATAGCAATAAAAGGGTAGTAAACAATGTCTCTTTCTGTCTGGCGCAGGGAGAGACATTCGGTTTAATTGGCCCCAATGGAGCCGGCAAGACGACCACCATCCGTATGATGATGGATATCATCAAACCTGACTCGGGTGACATCCACATTCTGGGGGAGAGGATAAGCGAGGATGCCAAGAACAGGATTGGCTACCTGCCCGAAGAGAGGGGGCTTTACAAAAAGCTAACCGTCCTTAAAACCCTTACCTATCTGTCGACATTAAAGAACAGCAACGTTGAAAATAGTCGGATAGAAGAGCTATTAAGACGTGTCGGCCTGCTGCCCCACAAGGACAAAAAGATAGAGGAACTCAGCCGCGGCATGGGGCAGCTAATACAATTCCTGGCTACCATTATACATAACCCGCAACTGATAATTCTCGATGAGCCATTTGCCGGCCTCGACCCTGTAAACACCGAACTGCTTAAAGAAATAATCCTTGAACTTAAAAGCCAGGGCAAGGCAATCATACTCAGCACCCATCAGATGAATCAGGTAGAGGAGCTTTGCGACCGCATACTGATGATAGACAGGGGACGCAGTGTCCTCTACGGCAGGTTGTCAGATATAAAAAAGAAATACAGCAATAACTCCGTCCTTGTTGATTTCGAGGGTGAAGTCGGCAAGCTGGACGGGGTGATAAGCAACCAGCGAGAAGGTAAATATATGGAGCTTCTTCTGGACACAAAGACCACCCCCCAGAAGGTTCTGCAGCAGATTGTTAAGCAGGGCATTACCATAAATCACTTTGAAGTCGCCACACCATCGCTTAACCAGATATTCCTGCAGGTAGCTGGTAAAAAAGGTGAATAAGACACTGTTAATTTTAAAACACGAGTTCCGGCAGACGCTACGCCGAAAATCTTATATAATAATGACCCTTGCCTTTCCGCTTATCGCCCTGCTGGCTATACTTGCTTTCCAGGTAATCGGGGGGGCAGGTGGTCCGTCCGAACCCGGTGAAATAGTAAGTGTGGGCTACGTTGATAACACGGGTAGTCTTATTAATTACACAGACCAGCAGGGGGTTGTCATGACTCCCCAAACAAACGAACAAGAGGCCACAGATGCCCTGCTTGAAGAAGAAATAAGCCAGTTTATTGTCATCCCGCAAGATTACTTATCCAGCGGGCTTGTCTTAAGGTACACGCTGGAGAGGGAGCTGGAGCCGCCGGATGAAGTCTGGCAGGCGATAAAGAACTTCCTAATCAGCAATCTGCTTGAGGGGCAGAGCAGCCAGCAGGTGGTAACAAGGGTGCAGTATCCCCTGTCGCTGAACAGCATCACCCTGGATGAAAGCGGACAGGTGGCTGCGGAGCAGGGAGGTTTTTCCGCCTTCATTGTTCCCTATATATTCAGTATCCTGCTGGTAATGGCTATCTTTACCTCTTCCGGTTTTTTGCTGCAGGGATTGGGCGAGGAGAAAGAGAACCGGGTGATGGAAATCCTGCTCTCCTCGGTATCACCGAGGCAGTTAATCACCGGCAAGGTGCTCGGGCTCGGAGCCGCCGGGCTACTGCAGATACTTGTCTGGTTAATATCAGCCAGGTTTCTGGCAGGGATGGCTTCATCCAGCATTGGCGGTATTCTAAGTTCTTTGCAGATACCGGCCGACTTCCTGATATTAAGCCTTATATATTTCATCCTCGGCTACCTGCTCTTTGCCGTCGTCATGGCTGGAGCCGGCTCTATCGGCGCTACCGCACGTGAAAGCCAGCAGCTATCAACGGTACTTATCTTACCGTCTGTAATTCCTTTCTGGATGACTGCCTTTATTATGGAGAGCCCAGATAATTTAATTGCCCAGATACTCACCATTTTTCCTTTTACCGCCCCGGTAACGGTAATGCTGAGGATGGGCTTAACCGATATCCCTATATGGCAGCTTGCAGTCAGTATGATACTGATGATAGCTACCATCCTAGGTCTGCTTGTGCTGGCAGCCAAGATATTCCGCACCTTCCTGTTGATGCACGGCAAGACGCCGAAGTTATGGGAAATCATCCGCTACCTGCGACAGGCTTAGCCGAATATTGCTATTTCAGGTTTGAAGTACCCTATATATTCTGCTATCATTCCTTCGTATGATTATTGATTTTCATACCCACATATTTCCACCGCAGATAAAGAATAATCGCAGCCGCTATATAGACAGCGACCCGTGTTTTGCCATGCTCTACTCCAACCCCAAATCCAAACTTGTTACCGCTGATGAGCTTATCTCTAGCATGGATAGAGCCGGAGTGGATATATCTGTAATATTGAATATAGGCTGGACCACGCATGAACTCTGCCTTGAAACCAATGATTACATACTGGAATCAATCTCGCGTTATCCGGAAAGGCTAGTCGGCTTTTGCAGTGTCCAGTTACAATCACCGGAAGCGGCATTAAAAGAGGTTGAACGCTGCGCCAGTGGCGGTATAAAAGGGGTTGGTGAATTAAGGCCCGATATGCAGCTACTTGACATAAGCGATAATCAACTGATTAATCCGTTTGTTGATATTATGAAAAAGCATAACCTGATTTTATTAACCCATACCTCGGAGCCGGTGGGGCATATCTACCCCGGCAAGGGGGTAGTCACCCCGGAAGTGCTATATCCATTCATAACAGATAATCCTGAACTTACGATTGTCTGCTCACACTGGGGTGGCGGGCTGCCGTTCTACGCCCTGATGCCCGAAGTAAAAAGGGAGATTTCCAACGTTTATTTTGATACCGCAGCTTCGCCATTGCTGTACAGCCCCCGCATATACGAGCAGGCAGTTCAACTGGTGGATGCCGATAAAATTCTCTTCGGCAGCGATTACCCCCTGCTAACACAGGAAAGATGTCTTAAAGAAATCGAAGCCTGCGATTTGCCCGAAGATACTAAAAACATGATACTAGCCGGTAACGCCCGCAGGCTGCTGGGCATTAACTGAATTTTAATAAGATGGAAACAATTCGTGCTTTTATTGCCATTGAGCTGCCGGCCGAACTGAGGCAGGAGCTTGCCCGGCTGCAGGCAAGTTTGAAGTCAGATAGCCAGCCACGAATAAAGTGGGCCAATCCAGACGGTATTCACCTGACCTTGAAGTTTCTGGGCAATATCCCTGTATCCAATATAGACCGTATAACACAGGCAATGACCGATGCCGCCATACAAATTACGCCCTTTTATCTGGAAACCGAGGCGTTAGGCGCCTTCCCCAATCTGAAAAGGGTGCAGGTTATCTGGGTAGGACTGGACGGGGAAACGGATAAACTGAATCAGCTGCAACAACTAATTGAAACCAACCTGGTTCAACTTGGCTTTGCCGCCGAGCAACGGCAATTTAAACCGCATCTGACCCTGGCAAGACTGGGCATGGATGTATCGTCGGGAGAGCGCCAGCGCTTGGGCGAGCTTATAGCCGCCACCAGTTTTAAAAAAGGCAAGAGAGTTAAAGTGGACAGCATAAACCTTATAAAAAGCCAGCTAACAAGAGAGGGGGCTGTTTACAGTCGAATATTCTCAGCCGGGCTGCTGAAATAGCTTTAAATAATAAATGACCAATCCCCTGCAATCTATAGGGAGTCTTGCCAGAAGTATATTAACTAGTGTATACTTTCAGAAATCTATTCGGCCGGGAGGTGGACCTCAGTGGAACAACTTAGCTTACCTAAATGCCAGAAGTGTAAAGAAGGAGAATTAGTGCCCCTTTCCGATTTCGGTAGTCAGGGGTCAGCTATTCATTACAAAGCATGGGTATGCACCAATCCCAGTTGTGGCTTTAACCTCAAGATAAGGAACGGGGATATCTATCTGAACGAACCAATTATGAGCGGGGTGGGTGGACGATCCCGGCAAAATTCATAACCTTTAGAACTTAATTTAAGTCACTGGAGGTGAAGGTGCTTCCTCGGTTAGCCAGTCTCAGGAGGACAGCGCTTGACCTTTTATTTCCCTGCCGGTGCCTTGGCTGCGATAGGGAAGGTAGTCTTCTGTGCCCATCCTGCCGCCAAAAACTACCCGCAATTACATCTTCTATCTGCCCGCGGTGTGGTATGCCCCAAACCAATAGCGTACTCTGCCCTGCCTGTTCAAGCCACAAACACGATGTAGATGGTATCCGCTCACTGTTTCGCTTTGAAGGAATTATAAGGCAGGCAATCCACCAGTTAAAATACAAAAATCTGAGGGCTATAGTTGAACCCCTTGCAGGGTTACTGGGTAATTATCTTACTACTCATCCCATACCCGGAGAAGCGCTGGTGCCGGTACCGCTGCACCGAAGACGACTGAAGGAGCGCGGTTATAACCAGTCAGAGCTGCTAGCCAGGGAGTTGGGCAAAATCGTTAAACTACCGGTAATAGCTGATTGTATTACCCGTAATAAGCATACTCCTGCACAGGCTAGGGCAACATCGGTGGGTGAAAGGCGCAGAAATGTCGCCAATGTCTTCACCTGCCGTAACCACAGCTTACAGAATAAAAAGATAATACTGATAGATGATGTGGCTACTTCCGGGGCTACATTAAATGCCTGTGCCGCTACCCTGAAAGCCGCCGGAGCTGTTTCTGTTTGGGGCTTAACAATCGCCAGAGAAGTATAACCAAAGGAGAATTAAAATGGAATTAAATGTAACAAGCAAGGGTATCGAGCTAACGCCAGAGACACAACGGCATATAGAACGTAAACTGGGTCGGCTGAATCGCCATCTTCACAACATTATAGAAACCAGGGTAGAAATAACGGAAGAAAAGACAAAATCACGCCAGCATCGCTTTCTGGCGCGCGTAACCGTCAGCGGTAGCAATACCCAGTTGCACGGAGAGGAGAGGGGGGAAACAATATTGACTGCCATTGATAACGTAGCCAAGGTTATGCAACGCCAGATTGAACACCACAAAGGCAAATTACAGGACAAAAAGAACAAGGGAAGCTCAATAACCAAAGATGGGTTAGGCGAAAAAGTCGAGCCGATACAAGACCGAAAATATATAATCAAGCAGTTAAATATAAAACCTATGTCTGTTGCCGAAGCCACCGACCAGATGAAGCTGCTGGGCTATGATTTCTTCTTTTTTAACAATACCGATACCGAAAAGCTAACCCTTTTATACCAGCGCAAGGATGGGAACTACGGACTTATCGAACCAGAGCGGTGTTAGGTAAAATTATAGCTTGTTTAATCCTTTAGGCACTTCTACAACCTAGTACCAGAACCCCTGTAATTAAATATAAGCCGTTTACAGGCACTTTATATGGAATACACTGTTCTTGAAACTGATATGGGCTGGATAGCAATCGTCGGCTCGGAGCGAGGGCTGGTAAGTACCAGCTTGCCCCATAAGTCAGCCCGGGAAGCGCTTGAGTCTCTAGGTAAGACTATTGAATATGCTTTGCCTTCCCCTGACAGGTTCATGGATTTAACCAGGCGTTTAAAGGCATACTTCAGCGGTTATAAGGTATTGTTCCAGGATGAGCTCGACTTTTCGGAAACTACACAGTTTCAAAGAGAAGTATGGCAGGCGGCAAGGCTTATACCCTATGGCGAAACCAGAAGCTATGGCTGGCTGGCGGATAGGGTGGGTAAACCCGGGGCGGCACGGGCAATCGGGCAGGCTATGGGTAAAAACAGGCTGCCGATTATTATCCCCTGTCATCGGGTAATCGGCAACAACGGTAGCCTCGGTGGTTTCAGCGGCGGGCTGGATATGAAAAAGCGCCTACTCCGCCTGGAAGCGGCAACTACTTCACCTCAACCGTAAACACTTTCTGCTGCAGAATTTCCGTCTCCCAGGACCTCTTATAGACCATCATTATCTCAACCTCACCCTTTTTCAATGCCTTGAAACAGAAAAGCTCGGTGCCGCCGGCACCAATCAGCCCCTGCTCTGCAAATTCGCCCAGCTCGTAGGTCTCTTCAACCAGCTCAATCATGGTCTCATCAAAGCTTGCCTGCCAGCTATAACCGGTGGTTGGGTTGGAATCAAGGGCTATAAGGATAACAAACTCACTTTCAGAACTGATACTTATCTCCTCCTGCGAGTCGGTATATGCCTTAACCTCCACCCCACAGCCAGCTATCAGACAGGTGGTCAACAATACTCCCATAAGCAGCGGTAATAATTTTTTCATATTTCTCTCCTTTCTACTTTCTATAAAATAGACTGTAAAATAAAACGATAAAAAGGAAAGAAGGATAGTGGTTAATTGATTGGTTTTTTTACAGATTAAAGCTTTATAGGTTTTATCTTATGCCGGCATAGCTCTTGCACTTCTTTCAGGACTTTAGCTAGTTTAATATCGCTTAAACCTATTGATTGCAAGATTGCCTTCTGTTCAGCTACTTCCCGGCAAATAACAAATCCCTGTCTCAGCAACTGGTTCTTCTGAGCTTTGGTTAAACTTGTAAGGCATGTGATAGGCAGCAGCCCCGTTTCTTCAAGGAGATACTGCAGGTTCCTGCCATCATAAGGATAACCCCAGCCGATAGCTTTTATACCGACGCACGTACTGTATTGAATTGCGTCCGAAGACAGCTTCGTATTCGTCACCAGCCATGCTTCCAGATTATTTTTTTCCTGGCCGGATTTTCCCGGCAGGCGTTTCTTCATATCCCAGAAGCGTGCATTTACATAAAGCGCAACTTTAACATCGGTTTTATATCCAGCCCGGCTATGGAACTTACACTCTACAAAAATACGTTGATTATTTCTCTCTGCAATCACATCAACCTCATGTGAAACGCAATGACCTTCAACAATTTTATCTGTTTCCACAGCATAGCCATCTGATTTCAGAAGTTCGGCAACTATCTTCTCAAACGGATAACCGCTTGGCCCAAGCTCCAGAAGCGCTTTCTTAATACTATAACGACTGGCTGTTAAATGCTCCTCCCTTTTAAGCAGAGAAAAAGCATGGCTATATATCTCCGAAGTTTTCATTCCCTCTTTTAATTCGCCCTTTATGTGGGTAATGATTTCTGTAATAAGTGCAGGTGGAGCATCAACCCTTTCCAGCGAACGCCTTAACTTCTGTTCGGAAAATGGCTCGGTCTCACCCGAGGCTTTTACTATATTTACTGTCTTTACCAACCTGATGTACCTTCTTTGATTAGATGCAAAACAATCGCCTTAAAATACTGCTCTCTGATTATTTAACCGAGCCCGCCGAATAGTTTTGCCCTGTAAATCCTGCGCCTGGCTTCGGATACTCCTTTTACCTTTAAGCCCAAAAAATCAAGCTCGTATTGCTCAATTAACCCTTCGGCGGCAAAGCTGAAATACTTATTATCGCCTATGATAACATGGTCCAGCACCTTCACCTGCATAATAGCAGCCGCATAAACAAGGTCTCTGGTTATCTGTTTGTCGTTCTGGCTGGGCTCAGGATTACCCGAAGGGTGGTTATGAGCAAAGACAAGGGAGACGACATTGTTCTTGAGCGTGCTTTCCATAACATCACGAGGTGAAATAGCACTGCCTGTTATCGTGCCTTCAAAAAGGTCATTGACATCTATAATCTGGTTCTGGCTGTTGAGATAAAGAACCTTGAAAAGCTCTTTCTTCTGGTCCCGCATCGAGTGGTAAAGGTAATCAAATATCTCCTGCGAAGACTTGTAGACAGGCTTATCAATAATCTTCTCCCTGAGGAACTTCCTGGCAACTTCCTGAACCAGTTTGATACCGAAGGCATTATGTGAGCCAATGCCCTTTATCTGTTGCAGTTCTTCAAGTGGAGCTTCCAGTACCCCTCTCAGGGTCTTGAATTTCTCAAGGGCTTCTTTTGCCTGCTTTTTACAGTCGCGGCGGGGTGAACCCAGCGTCAGCAGCAGCTCAATGATTTCATAGTCATGGAAGCCATCAATACCCGACTTTATAAACCTATCGCGCAGCCTTTGTCTATGCCCTTCAAGGTTCTCCTCAACAGACATCTATAC
>JBDRFC010000045.1:0-3492 GCA_043819155.1 Chloroflexota bacterium
GCGCGTTAAAATTATAACATCCAGCCGAAACTGAGGCAAAGATGTACTTTTTTGGGTTCAAGCGCCGGTTGGCTATTACTAAATGACTATGTATGTATTACTATTCGGCTATTTACATATTAGCTGGAAAGGCTAAAATTAAACTACTTGTAATCTGGAAAGGGGCTGGGAAGAAAATGGCAGCTTATATTAAGAGCATTGTCTTCTGGATGAGGTGGTTGACCTGGTCTCCGCGCCACAGATATGCCTACCTATGGCAAAGGACCAATTCAGCCGATACGTTCCGCAGGTACTGATTAATGCCGGTAACCGCCAGCCTGCTTTCAAACCGATAATAATACCCCCCTGCGGTATTATGGCTGCCTTGTACCCCGGCCCCCGTCTTCACTGCAATCACAAAGCAACCCTGTCATTGTCTGCTATGGCTTATTAAATACAATTGAATTCAAGCGTCTTTATCCGTCTTTTGCTTTTTTAGCAGCGGGACCAGGAAAAGCAGACAGGCAAGCAGGAAAATGATACTGCCAGTAAGGTAAAGTACATCACCACTTGTAACCGCTGACGCTATAAAGAAGGCTGCGCATACCAGAAAAAGCAGCCAGCCCCATAAGTTGAATTGCCTTTCTTTTCTCTGGCTATAATCAGACATGGCATTACCTCTTTTTTACTTTCCGGGGGAACCGGCAATAAGTATACCAGCCTGGATTGATGCAGGCAATTAGCGCCTGATGTGCCACGGGCAAGCCCCAGCGTTTATGTTTATGGCGAAAGGTAGGTAGTTGCTTTGGCTGAGCTGATGTCATTACAAAAGATACTGGGTGTCCGCTTTAAAGACCCATCGTTACTGCAGTTGGCGCTTGTTCACAGCTCTTACAGCAACGAAAACCCCGGCAGCACCCCCGTTTGCAACGAAAGGCTTGAGTTCCTGGGGGATGCTGTCCTGGGGGTCATAATCGCCGAAAAGCTTTATTTGCTCCTGGACGACGCCACCGAGGGAGAGATGACCCACTTAAGGGCTACCCTGGTTAGCCGTAAAACGCTGAGCCGACTGACAAAGACCATCGGTTTGCACGAATACCTCTATCTGGGTAAGGGCGAAGAGGCAAGCGGCGGCAGGCAAAAAACCTCCAACCTTGCCAGCGTCCTTGAGGCGGTTATCGCCGCTGTTTTCCTGGACCGGGGCTGGGACAGCGCCAGGGATTTCGTGCTGCGCCTGTTCCAGGCGCAGATAGATGAACTGGACGGACAGCCACCGGAGATAGATTATAAATCAAAGCTGCAACAGTTTATTCAATCACAAAAGCAGCCAGCACCCACCTACAGCGTAATAGAGACCAGCGGACCCTCTCATAAGCCTGTATTTACCGTTGAGGTAAGCGCCGGCGATGTTGTGCTGGCGATGGGCTGCGGCAAAAGCAAGAAACTTGCCGAAGCCGAAGCCGCCCGCCTGGCGCTGGAGCAGTTTGAATAGCTTTACAAGCTAATCTTCCTCTGCTAAACTTTAACTGCAAAAACAAGCAGGGGTAACAAATGGGAAGACGAGACAAACGAAGACACGAAGCCAAGAAACCTAAGAAGGACGCTAAAAAAACAATCATCACCGATATCATAGTGCCGCCGGTAACCGTGGAGTTAATCCGCAAAAAGAAACGGGAAGCTGAAGAAGAAAGCTAGCCTTTTAATGGGTGGATAACCCGCTATGTCTGATTTAACCTCAGTCCAACTCAAGTTTTATGGCAATGTGCAGGGCGTCTTCTTCCGTAATTTTACCGCCGCTAAAGCCGCCGAACTCTGCATAAGCGGCTATGTCCGCAACCTGCCCGATGGTAGAACGGTAGCGGTTATGGCTGAGGGAGAAAGGAAGAAGCTGGAAGAGCTGATCTACTGCCTTAAAGAGGGGTCACCCGGCGCCACCGTTGAAAAAATGGATATAAGCTGGTCTGATTACAGCGATAAATACCAGAGCTTCATAATAAAACGCTAAACACTTCGGCAGTCTTTATTCTTCAAGTTCCTCTTCGGCTTCTCTTATAAAGTCAAGGTAATTCGCTTTGATACCCAGCGCTTGTGAAGCCTCAAGGTCAACCTGCAAAGGCTCGCCGACGAACACCTGCCCGCACTGTCCGTCTTTGCCCCCGGCAGATTCGTAGCGGCTTTCAATGACGCCCAGGTCAAAAGGCAGAGTGAAATAAAGGTCAGCCAACACTTTATTTATATCCAGGCTGTATAAATCCTCCCAGCCACCAGAGGAGCCGTCCCCGTATTTACTACTCGGCAATAGGCTAAGCAGATTCATTATACTCAGATACGCCATACCGTTTACTACATTCAGTGGGGCTGCGCTTATGAGGTAATCGCTGGATAAGACGACGTTAGGCACCCAGAACGTCTGCACCGCCAGGGGCTTGGGCAGGGGCTTATCCACCTCAACCCAGGTACCATCGTTGACGTCAAGTGTCAGCACCCTGGGATAATCATAACCCAGAGTCTGATATAGCGGCTGGACAGGCTTGCCATCGGCAGTGCCGTCAAGCAGCAGTATATCGGCGTCGCTCACCTGCCGGATACCCTTTATTATTGTCGCCAGCATTTCCCGGCTGGTAACAACCGGGCTGGACGGCGGGAAGCAGGTATTCGGTTTTATAAGCACGCGTCGCGCCCGCGATATTATATAGGGAGCCTTAAAATAGAACTCAGTAGCGTCAAATCTCAATGTTTGCTCCTAATCGTATTTCTCATCAAACAACCTCGCCTGCCAGCTGCCTGGCTTTATCCAGTTCTTCCTGTGTGTTTATGTTAAAAAAGCTGAGGTGCTGCCTGTCAAAGCTGTCTATTTCCTCTCTTTCCACATACCGCACCTTAACCAGGTCCAGCAAGTATTTAACCTTGAAGCTACCTTCGCCGAGCAGCTTTTCTATTGGTTGAATACAATTTTTTGAATAAACGGCATGTAGCGGTTCAACTAAATTTCCCAGCCTGGGGATGGCAATATCGAAGCCGGCAGCTTCTTTCAATATATAAGCCAATAGATGCCGGTTTAAAAGGGGCATATCACAGGCAACGACAAAGTTATAGTCCGACCTTGAGTTGAGTAAACCGGTGTAGATGCCAACCAGCGGACCCCTGCCATGGTAAACATCAGTTACGATTCTGGACTCCGGGTAAGCACTCAGTTCCGGTGGCCTTTGTCCCTCGGCGATGACTATAATTATCTCACCGCCCAGGATACTTAACCTGGAAACTACCCGTTGTATTAAACTTTCACCGTTAAAATCTACTGATGCCTTATAACGCCCAAGGCGCAAGCCCCTGCCGCCGGCAAGAACAATACTGCTAACCAAAACCGGCTCCACCCCTGCTGGACATATCCCCCATTAGCCTAATTTTACCACTCCAGTCAAGTCCTGTAAATAGATCAGCTATAAAAAATATGCATTTGTGAGCCGTCTATGCGGGTGATATAATTTCCTTTATGAAGGTCTCGGAACTGGG
>JBDRFC010000046.1:0-2433 GCA_043819155.1 Chloroflexota bacterium
TAACGAGGGGCTTGGTGTCCCACATACTATCCAGCCACAGCCCGATACCCATACCGCTTATAATGGATACCGCCAGAAAAAAACCGATACCAAGCAGGTTCATTGCCTCTTTCATTTGGTAGGCGTCTATTTTTATACCGGCAGGGTTCACTTCGTTGTTTTCTTTAACGTTTATTTTATCTTTGCTTTCTGCCTGCACCATCAGCCCCATAACACGCTTGCCGCTGATCAGGTGCCCTTTTACCACCCGCTCTACATCAGAAGCCGAAGCCAGTTCGTAGTAGGTGTTCTCACCCTCCGGCGCCGATACCTCCACCGGCACATCACAGGCGTTACCGCCGATTATTCCGATTTGCTTTATCTCTGCTTCCAGCCCCGATTCCTTCAGCTTCTGGCTGAAATAATCGGCGATTCTCTGCCTCGTATCGGCATTGCTGCTGGAGTTCAAACCTATTTTAATAATCCATTTTTTCTTTGCTGCTGCTTGCGTAACCATTGCCTACCTCCTGTTACTCTATGTTAAAGGATTATAACCCGGCTATCTTTTTGTGCATAACCTCCAGCTTGCCGCGTAGGCTGCCGTCTATCAGTTTATCGCCGATTCTAATTATAATGCCGCCGATTATGCTCGGGTCTATTTCGGTTTCCAGTATTACCTTCTTGCCGGTTATGCTGCCCAGACGCTGGCTTATCTTTGCCTTTTCCTCTTCATCGAGCGAGACGGCGATAATCACCTGCGCATGTACAGTGCCGTTGATATCATTATATAATCGATTATACTCTTCGGCAATGTCTGGCAGCATGATTAGCGTGTCCGCGGCAATCAACTGGTAAACCAGGTTCATTACCGAACCACGGGTGTCTCCCAGCTTATCTTTCAGCAGATTAACCTTGTCCATAAAATGAATATCGGAATCCTCGAGGAAAGCCACCACTTCTTTATCTTCGCTGAGTTCGGCGGCCTTGTTGATACCGATACGGCACTTCTCGGTCTGTTTTTTTACTACCGCAGTGTCGAACAGCTTCTGGGCGAAGGACTTGGCTGCCAGCTTCCTGGACCAGATTATTTCCTCCACAGCCGGAGTTTCCACCTTGGCTGCCAGCTCCCTGGACCAGATTGCTTCCTCCACAGCCGGAGTTTCTACCTTAGATGCCTGAATGCGGCTGACTATGTTCTGTATGAATTCCGGCGTGAATATCTTTATGTGGCCATAGGCTTCGCTGGTATATTGCTTTTTCTTGCCTGCCTTAACCGGAGCCGCCTCCACCTCTCCTGTTGCGGGCATATCATCCGCTACCCGGGCTATGATTTGTTGCCTTGTTTTCTCCTCTTTGTTCATCTCTTTTCTCCTTTACTATTTTATTTCTGCTTACGATATCAGTGAACCATAATCGTATAGGGAATACATCCGTTAATTTTCTATTTATTTGATGTGTAATATACCCGGTAAAAGCACTGTCTGGCGGGTAATTCAAGCGTCTATTTTTGCGGTTTTCCACCGAGCTTCGTAGCTACCAGGTACCCAGTCTTGAAAGAAAACGGATTTTGAGTTAAGATTACCTACAGGTTAATAAATTTCTTATATGCTCGGACAGGAAGGAAAGATGAAGAAAACAAAAGAAGTAATCAAGGTTCTCTTAGCGGAAGATCATGTAGTGGTGCGGGAAAGCATCCGCCAGGCTCTGGAGAATGAAGCTAACCTCGAGGTCATTGGGGAGGCGAATAATGGACTGGAGGCAGTGGAGATGACCAAACGCCTCAATCCGGATGTAATCCTTATGGATATATCTATGCCGGAGCTTAATGGTATCGAAGCCACCAGGGAAATCAAGGCTTTTAAACCGGGTATAAAAATACTGATACTGACCGCTTATGATTATGAACAATATATCTTTTCCTTACTGGAAGCCGGCGCTGCTGGCTATCTGCTCAAAGATGTAAGCAGCCACGAGCTGATTACCGCCATCAACACCGTATATAAAGGAGACGTAGTCCTCCATCCGGCTATCGCCCGCAAGGTAATGCAGCGATTCCAACATACAGAAGATCAACAGGCAGTAAAAAATATATCAGGTCTGTTAACCGAACGCGAGATAGACGAACTCAAGATGGCAGCTAAAGGCATGAGTAACAGTGCTATAGCTGAAGAGCTGCATTTTAGTGTCCGTACTATTGAGAGCCACTTAGGAACAATCTTTAATAAGATGGGTGTTGGTTCACGCACCGAGGCAGCAATACAGGCTGTAAAAAGGGGCTGGCTGACACTGGAAGACCTGCCCTAACCTTCCCTTAATTCGAGGTGCCTATCTTAAAATGGCGTCAAATATTCTGGCTTCATTGCTAAGGGCCACAAGAAATTATCATTTCTGGCTGATAGTGGTGTTATTTGCCATAGCCATTGTACTACACTATCCGCAACATATACTCCACAC
>JBDRFC010000047.1:0-43779 GCA_043819155.1 Chloroflexota bacterium
TAACCGTCAGTATGGCTGTATCTGTTTTGCCACTGTAGCTACCGGTAACAGTCCAGGTACCGGCATTATCAGAGGTATAGACATTAGCTGACCAGCCGCCGCCGGCACCGCCCTCGATGGAGAAGATAGTGCTTGAGGTAATATCCCAGTTGTAGCCATCACTATAAGCGGTGGCTGTATATGTCTGGCCGCCACCGGCTGTTACGGTGGCGGTATCGGGTGAGATTACTATATGGTCTATAACAGGAGGCGTAACTGTAATGACTAGCTTGCAGCCGCTGGCTGATGATTGGTATTTAATAGCTGCAGTAAATGTTAGAAGGTCTGCATCGATAGGCACATTGATAGTTATAGGAATTGTGTAGGTGGTAGCACCGGGAAGGGTAGAAAAAGAAGATGGGGCATTTATCCATCCCATTGGTAGCTTATTCCCGGTAGAGGGAACATAAAGCAGTGGATAAGTAGTGCCACCCTCCAGACCCGTCATAGTGAGATTAAAAGAATAACTACCACCGGCTGCTATAGATCTAATCACTTCATTTGGGTTATATGTAACTCCAGCCATAACCGGGGTTACTGATGGTAGTGATACTCCCAGTGCCAGAGATAGTGCCAGAAAAAAAGATAGTACTTTCTTCTTCATTTTATACGCTCCTATTATATATACCTTCTCATATATATTAGTCGTTAAATGAACCTAATATCCCTCAAAAGTACTATGACCATAGTCCTAGTTTATAAAAATAAAAGTCCTCCCATTAAAAGCGAGGCAACATTACTAAATCATCACTGATTCTACAACTAATGAGCTATATGAATAAATACCGGGTGTGTCTATTATTATTATTAATGAAGACACTAAAATACTCAATACCAATACTTGTAACTGTCATTATACTGGCAACATCACAGGTAGTATCCGGCAAAACGGAATCCTATAGTACCATTAGTTCAGTGCGCCATGAAATTGCATCTCAAGTTATAGAGACTTCACATAACAATGAATACACTTTAATCCCGGATGATAAGTTTTCTGATAAACAATGGGCATTAGCGAGTTTGGGGATTTCTGGTCTTTGGCAGATAACAATGGGGAGTGAAGAGGTCCTGGTAGCAATTCTGGATACTGGCATTGATAAGAACCACGAGGACTTGAGAGGTAAGATAAAAGCAGAAGTCAACTTTACCGATACGCCAGATGCTGATGATATCCACGGGCATGGAACTCATATTGCAGGCATTATTGCCGCTGAGAATAACGATATAGGGATTATCGGATTGGCCCCCGATTGTCGTTTGCTGAACATCAAGGTGGCGGACGACAGGGGAAGGTGTGATGTACAGAACCTTGTTAAAGGGATTATATGGGCGGTTGATAATGGGGCAAGTGTTATAAATATAAGTATAGAGATAAAGGAAAATTCACCGGAGTTGGAAGCGGCTATAGACTATGCTTGGAAAAATGGAGCTTTAGTTGTGGCTGCTGCCGGTAATAGTGGTAGCCAGAACCCTGTATACCCGGCTTATTATCAAAATTGTATCGCTGTAACTGCCGTCAAAGAAGACAATAGCCTATCTCCGTTATCGAACAGGGGCAGCTGGGTAGACCTGGCGGCACCCGGATACCAGATTTATTCTACACTGCCCGGTGATAGTTATGGATATGAAACCGGTACCTCATTTGCCTCTGCCCATGTAAGCGGGATAGCGGCCCTGCTTTTTACTATAGTGATTGATTCGAATGGCAATGGTTTTCTTAATGATGAAGTGCTGACAATAATTAAAGATAGCTGTAAAGAAATCGTACCGGATGGAACCGGATGGGGATATATAGAAATTTCTCAAATCGTAGCTCAATAATAAATCAACACTTTAAATATATCTTATCCATTCTTGATATAATTATGCGCAATAGATCCTTGTCCAGTTCAGTCAGCCAGTGATGTTTGGCTGATCCTCATAATAAACCTATTCATACTAAAAAGTTTACATAGTCGTTGTTTCTGGCTGTTTTCTATGCTAGTATATTACTGCTTTCGTCTTTATGTTTGAAACTGAAGTAGAGAAGGCAGGTATCGGTTTATGGAATCTAGCGATAAAACAGACGATATTGAGATTTTAAAGAGGATAGAAAACGGCGATAATGACGCCGTAACTGAGCTATATAACACACATGTCGACCGTATATATTCACTTATATTAAATCAGGTGGACAGTGATAGGGAGATGGCGCAGGAAATACTCCAGGAAACCTTCATTGCTGCCGTGAGGTCAGCGGGTAAATTTCGTGGTAAGAGCAAGGTGTATACATGGCTTTGCAGTATAGCCAGTAGAAAAGTGGCGGATTACTACCGCTATAAAAAACGAGAGACCAAGCATAGAGTTCAATACTCCGTAGATTCCGATGAAATACAAGATACGAGCGATAACATTATCACCATTCTGGAGTCTGAAGAAACCAATAAGGGTGTAAGAAAAACATTATTCAGCTTACCGATACACTACAGACAGGTTCTTTTATTAAAATATGTAGAAAAGCTCCCGGTTTCGGAAATAAGCGAAATTATGGAACGTTCGCCCAAATCGATTGAAGGGCTATTAACGAGAGCTCGGAAAGAATTTCAGGCAAAGCTCACCGGATGAAATAAGGGAAAAAAGGTATTTTGACGACTATATATATGGAGCAGGATATGAAATATACAGGAACAGATGAAAACACTGAAAAGATATTGCAAGAGGCATTCGAACCGGCAACACTCTCAACTGAATACAGAGATCAATTATTAAAAAACTTAATTGTAACAGCAAGTGGAAATATGAAAACATCAAATAAAAGTTTGTGGAAAAAACCGGACTTATGGGTAGCTGTAGCTGTTGTAGTAGTACTGGCGGTTATCGGATATGGTATCTGGCTGCCGTATTCTGTCTGGGATAAATTAACCTCATAGAATTACCCATCCACTGGAAGTGCGGTTGCAGAGTTCTAGCAATCAGTGCACCCTTTGGAGCGATTTGAATCCAAGCGCTATCTTATAAAAATAGCTAAAGAATAAAAAGTATTCATCCGTATCTAATTATACTAATTAAGACGAATTATAACTAACAAAAGATTACAGGGCAATGGTTTATTATTTCAATATTAGTTAATATTAGTTATAGTACTTGCAAACATGGTTCTGTTAGTGTATATTGATTATAGTGGTTTTCAGTACAAGGTTATCACACATAGTGAGATTACACAATATTTACCCTGGTTCAATCAAGCAATGGATGACCTTAGCTCTAACCAACTAATAGAAGAGAGGAGGCCATTCATTGAGCTTCGAGGACAAATCCATCCAGTGTTCAGATTGCGGGGTTAACTTTACCTTTAGCGCACAGGAACAAGAGTTCTTTCAGACCAAGGGCTATACAAATGAGCCTAAGCGGTGCCCTTCATGCCGTCAGGCAAAGAAGGCATCTCGCTACCAGAATGATGGTGGCGGCTTTGGCTATAGGTCACAGCGGCAAATGTTCCCGGCAGTATGCGCAGAATGTGGTAAGGAAACAGAAGTACCTTTTGAACCACGTGAAGGCAGACCGGTATATTGCAGCGAATGCTATAGCAAAGTTAAACTTAGCCAGTAATAAATCTGGAGAACAAAAAAGTAAACACAGGCCGGGTAATACCCGGCCTGTGTTTTTATATTATAATCAGTAATAAAACATATTCTGGAAAGACAAGTTATTATAATTATGATAATATGAAAAACATTGCTAAAAGGTTACTTAGATAAATAGCGATGGCAAATAATATGGAGGTAGCTAAGACATATGGCTGAAAAACTGGGGAAAATAAAAAAACCTTCGGTAAAAAAATTCAAGAAGGGAAGGAAAATATTTTTCGTGCCTCTTATTATTACACCCTTTGGGCAAGATAAAGAATTCATGGAGTTATTTAATAAATACTGGGAACAAGCCAAAACGCAGGTTATAAACCTTGAAGAAAAGCTAAACAAGGTAAGTAAGATATATCATGAATTAGTAACATCCACCGGCGAAGAAGGGATTAAAACTATAGAGAAAATGAATACGGGCAGCTACGATATCGTTAAAAGTAGCCTGGATAAAGGAGCCAGTATTCAGCCGATAGAGGACGGAGATGTTTTGCTTGAGTTTATGGACTGGAGCCGGTGCCTGTCGGTTGGCCTGCAGAACCAGAAGGTTTTTTCACAGGTATATCAGTCCTTCCTGGAGGCTCAAAAAAGAAGAAATGAACACATTGCTAAAAAAATAGATGAAACGCTCAAGAGTAATGAGATTGGAATACTGTTGATGAGAGAGGGGCATCAGGTACAGTTTGCCTCAGATATACAGGTGTTTTATGTTGCTCCGCCAGGTTTGGATGAAATAAGACGCTGGTTCCAGAAGAAAGATGACATAACTCAGGAAAAGCAACAGGAAAAAGAAGAAAAAAAGGCACCTGAAACAAAAGAAGAGTAAGAAAGTCGTAGGCAGCCAGAATCTGACTACGACTTAATACGGGAATTAACGCTGGTAGGTGCCGGTAAGCTGCCCCTGGGCCAGGATATGGCCTCTGGTGGCGTTTAGAACCTGATTTTTGGATGAACCGGCACTTAAGTCAAGTTTTTTATCAAGAGCATAAAGATTAAAACGATATCTGTGCGGTTTACCGCGTGGCGGGCAGGGACCACCGTATCCGGTTCTGCCGAAGTCAGAATCGCCCTGTAGAGTGCCATCGGGTAAAACCGGTGTTGGCGGAAAGGCTTTTGACAACCCACTGCTGTCTGGCGGGATGTTAAAAACAACCCAGTGGGTAAAGACGCCACCGGGGGCATCCGGGTCATCAACTATAAGGGCTAGCGATTTAGTTCCTTCAGGAATACCAACCCAATTAAGCTGTGGCGAAATGCCACTGCCTTCACAGGTATATTCAGGCGGTATTTTCTCCCCTTCGCTAAAGGCAGGGCTAGATATAGATAATGTCATTTCTACCCCCTCTCGCTTAGAAGGTAATCTACTAGCTGGTAGAGGTCTTTTATTATAAGTTCTTCGGTATCCTCGTTGAAATAACCGTTTCTATCAAGAAGTACACCCTGCATTCTGGCCTCTTTGGCGCCAAGGACATCAATCTGGTACTGGTCACCGATATACATTGATTCCTCGGCTTTTACTCCGGCCTGTCTGGCGGCTTCTTTAAATATCTCGGGTTGTGGTTTATAGTAACCGCTATCCCGGGATGTTACCGCCACCTTAAGCAGCGGCGCAAGCTCCAGTTTATCAAAGAGGGGGGCTATATCGCTATCTATGTTTGATATAAGCCCCAGTATAATTCCGTTTTGTTTAAGCTGTTTAAGGGCAGGCAGGACATCATCGAAAAGAACTCGGTTAAACTTGATTTGCTGCATCTTGACCATATTATTGAGTATAAGCTCCGGTGTTGGATTTATGCCGGCCTCTTTTAATAGTATTGCTTGGTACTCTGTAAAGAGTGTATTTTGTCCTTCTTTATTGCGTTTACTTATGGGTAGGCGTGAATTTTCTTCGTAGATGAATTCATCGGCTATAACCATGGGTCGGCGTAGCGCATCCGCCGTTACCTCGATGCCGTAATCACTGATTATCCGTGCCAGTTGTTCTTCGCGGGGTGGGTTGTAGTTAATCAGGGTTTGATACAGGTCGAAGAATACAGCTTTAATCATAATATAAACCGCTCCGAATGCTTAAATTTTATGTATATTATTATATAAACCGGAAACATCATTATTTTAACCAAATAAAGACATACTGTAAAGAGGCAGCGACTTATCTTGATTGACTTGGGTGATGGTGTATTGTTATCATTTAGAATAATGGTACAAAGACAATCAATCCTTCCATTATCTGCCGGTGTAAGCAAAAAAGGCCATCTTATTATTGGTGGCCGTGACACTGTAGAGCTGGCTGACGAGTACGGTACGCCCTTATATCTGTTTGATGAATTTACTTTACGTAGTAAATGCCAGGAGTTTAAAGCGGAATTCAGCCAGCGCTACGCCGATACCACCGTTATATATGCCAGTAAGGCTTTTATTAACGGTGCACTGGCAGTTATTCTTAAAGAGGAAGGGTTGGGGCTGGACGTAGTCTCTGCCGAAGAGCTTGAAATAGCCAGGTCGGCTGATTTCCCAATGGATATGGTCTATTTACATGGCAACAATAAATCAGCCGAAGAGCTTAACATGGCGATAAAGAACCATATAGGCCGCATAGTGGTTGATAGCCAGGATGAACTGGAGATGCTGGCGGCAATGGCTGAAGAAACAGGGCACATCCCCGATATTATGCTGCGCCTGACCCCGGGGGTGGATGCTCATACACATCAACATATTACCACCGGCGTTATCGGTAGCAAGTTCGGTATTCCACTCTTTGCCGCCGACGAGCTGGTAAAAAAGGCAATGACGGCTCCCAGTCTGAATCTGGTTGGTTTACATTCTCATATAGGATCGTTAATTAACGAGGCCCAACCATACCAGGAGGCTATCGAAGTTGTGCTGGATTTTGCGGCTGATATGAAGCGGAAGCATGGCTTTGAACTTGAGGAGTTGAATATAGGTGGTGGTTTTGGTGTTCAGTATACAATGGGAGAGGTGGTACCTCCTGTATCTTTTTATGCCGAGGCTATAGTATCAAGGTTAATCAGCAGATGCCGTCGGTTAGAGCTACCACTACCAATGCTAACCATAGAGCCGGGCAGAGCCATTATTGCACAGGCTGGCGTTGCGCTGTATAAGGCGGGAACTATAAAGGATATACCGGGTATCAAGCGTTACATTTCGGTGGATGGTGGTATGGCTGATAATATCCGGCCCGCCCTTTATAGTTCACTCTACGAGGCATTTGTGGCTAATAAAATGCTGGAGGAAGAGACAGAGCAGGTGACCATTGCCGGCAAATTCTGCGAGTCCGGTGACATATTAGTTAAAGATATCAATCTACCGCCGGTTACAAGAGGCGATATTATAGCCATACCTGTTTGTGGAGCCTATAGCCTGCCCCTCCAGAGTAATTATAACGCCTCTCTCAAACCGGCTGTTGTTCTGGTTAAAGAAGGTAAGGAACGCCTTATTCGCCGACGCCAGACATATGAGGACCTTACAAGTTGCGACCTGTTTTAGACGTTAAAAAGGATTAATATATGTGGCAGGTAATCGGGCAACCCAGGGCGGTATCGTTGCTCCAGCGAAGCTTGGAGAAAGGTTCACTGGCTCATGCTTACCTGTTTGTTGGGCTTCCTCATGTGGGCAAAATGACACTGGCTGTAAATCTGGCTCAGGCATTGAATTGCCAGGTAAATGAGCCGCCTTGCCTGGAGTGCAGCTCCTGCCAGAAAATAGACCATGGAAAGCACGCGGATGTCCAGATTATAAGCTTAACCGGTACTTCTGAAAAAAATGAAAACAAAAGCAAAACCGAAATTGGTATTGAGAAAATCAGGCAGATACAGCATTCAGCCAGCCTGCCGCCCTGTGAGGGCATATACAAGGTCTTCATTATTAGTGAAGCAGATTACCTATCTATAGAAGCGGCTAACTGCTTGCTCAAGACGCTGGAAGAGCCCTTTGGAAGGGTGCTTTTCATATTGCTGGCGAAGGATATCAATTCAATACCGGATACGGTTATATCTCGCTGCCAGAAGCTGGAGTTGATGCCTCTATCGGCGGATGAAGTGGAAAATGAACTAATAAATCGCCGGGGTATTGAAGCACAAAAGGCAAGGGTACTATCAAGGCTTTGCCGGGGATGTATAGGCTGGGCAATATCGGCCTCCAGGGACGGCGAATTGCTGGAGCATTACTGTGAAGATAGAGATAAAATACTTGACATAATATATAATAGTTATGAAGAGCGTTTCGGGTATGCTGAACGGTTAGCCAGGCAGTTCAATCAGAAAAGGGAAACTACCATGGAAGTGCTAAATCTCTGGATTGATTTATGGCGTGACCTGTTGCTTGCAAAAACCGGCCTTAACGAGTATATCATCAATACTGATATAGAGGAAAAACTGACCCAATTGGCTGGAGGAATCAGCATTATTGATATAAGGAGTTTTATAAAGAAAATTCAGGAAGCCACGCAAAACCTGAGACGGAACGTTAATCCACGTCTGGCAATAGAGGTATTAATGTTGTATATACCTGAAAGAAGAAGAGAAAGGATAGGAAGTTAGATATAAAATGGAAGAAGAAATGGGGGGAAATAATACAAAAGAAGCTGTCGGTGTACGTTTTAAAAGAAACGGTAAGATATATTACTTTGACCCGTCTGGCATAGAGCTTGAAATGGGCGACAAAGTCATTGTTGATACTGCCCGAGGCCTGGAGATTGGATATGTGGTAATAACAGATTCCGAAAAAATAAACGATAAAATAATTCAACCATTAAAGCCTGTGTTACGGAAGGCGAATGCCGAGGACCTGCAATGTGCCGATGAATTCAAGCAAAGAGAAGGTGAGGCTACGGCTGAATGCGCCGGTCTTATTGAAAAACTAAAGCTGCCGATGAAGCTTATATCGACAGAATATAACATCGATGGCAGCCGTCTTACAGTATTTTTCAGCGCTGAAAGCAGGGTTGATTTTCGGGAGCTGGTTCGGGATTTAAGCAGAAAACTAAAGGTTCATGTAGAAATGCGCCAGATTGGACCGAGGGATGAGGCAAAAATACTGAGCGGTTTTGGAAGATGTGGCCGTCCTCTATGTTGTGCCAGTTTTTTAGGCGAATTCAGCCCGGTTTCTATAAAGATGGCCAAGGAACAGAATTTACCCCTAAGTCCGATGAAGATTTCCGGCTTGTGTGGCCGCCTTTTGTGTTGCCTGGGTTATGAGTTTGAACAATATCGTAAAATGAGAGAGAAGATGCCCAGGGAAGGGAAAATGGTTAAAACGGCTAAAGGGGAAGGGGTTGTGGTTGGCAGTAAGCCCATTGAGGAGAAAGTTTTAGTTGAGCTGGAGAGTGGTGTCAGGGTGGAGGTATCACTTGACGAGATTACGGAAGATAAAGGCAGTAACGAACAGAAAGGGCAAGGCAAAAAAGTGGAGAAGGATAGTTAATAATCTAATCCAGGAAAAGGTATTTTTGCCATACGCCGAGATTTTCAAAATAACTGCGTGGAATATAGAAGGGGAGGTTGTTGCGTGGCTGGCGGGGCTGGCGAATAAGCTTCATATTAGCCTGTTTTGGCGTTCTGTTTGCTTTACGAAAATTACAAGATACGCAGGCGCTTACCACATTCTCCCAGCATTGTTCACCGCCCTGGTTTCTTGGAAGAACGTGGTCTATGGTAAGCTGATGGCTTATCTTGGAGCAATACTGACAGGTGTACCGGTCTCGTTGAAAAACACCGAAACGGGTTAGTTTTCTCTCATGGCGGGGACGTTTAACCATATGGGCGAGTTTGATTACGGAGGGTATCGGGAAAACGTCATTGACTGAGTGGATATAACCAAGCCCGTTCTCAAGAATTTCCGCCTTGCCGTAAAGTAATAAGACTAAAGCCCGACGTACATGGCATATATTTATTGCTTCATAGCTCTGGCTTAATACTAAAACCGGATTGCTTAACATTTTTAAAACTCTAAATATTAACCTGAATATTTTAATAAAAAATTAAAGGCAGCACAAGCCCGGGATTGCTGTGTATTATTCATAGCGGTGCTGCCTTTTGGTACGTGTTGATGTTCTACCGCCTGTTTTTGCGTTAGAGTCACCACGGTAATCAGGAGCATCTATATTAAAGGGCATGCTTAACTTACAGTCAACGAAGCGAGAGCTTATTCTGCTATCAATATCATCCAGCGAGCGACGGGTGGTAACCACTGTCGGCAACTGGGCATTATACCGATAATTGATGACTTGGTAAAGCTTCTCCTGCGCCCAGGGAGTGGTCTCCTGTTCCCCAAAATCGTCGAGGATAAGGAGCGGTGTCGTCTTTACGCTTTCAAAAAGTTTATCATAGGATACCTTGCTTTCGGGACTGAAGGTGGAGCGCAGGTGGTCGAGGAACTCGGGCACAACGATAAACAAGGCTGGTAAGCCAGCCTGATAGCGGTAGTTAGCGATAGCCGCTGCCAGGTGTGTTTTGCCGCAGCCGGTAACGCCCTGAAAGATAATCCAGCTTTCGGGTGATTTGGCATATTCCAGAGATTGCCTGTAAACAAACTCAAGACTCTCACGTTGTTTTAGAGGCAGGTTAACCCGGTGCCAGTCAAAGTTCTTGAAGGTCATCTGCTTCTGTAATTCAAGCCTCGGTGTCCAGGTATAATCGGGGCTATAGGCCTGTTTTTCTTCCAGTACAAAAACTTGACACAGGTTTTTATCCGATAACCTGCTGCGAATCCTTTCGTCTAATTGTTCAACGGGCGTACTGGTAGTAATTACGGTAGGCAGTTGCTGGCTGTAGCGATGATTCAGCAACTGGTCAAGTTTTTCCTTTGCCCAGGGGGTGCTGCTTTGGATTCCCAGGTCATCAACGATAAGCAACGGAGCATTGCGTAGCATATCAAAAGATTGGTCATAGGGAGTTTCGCGGTCTGGATTAAAGGTGGAGCGCAGGTCATCGAGGAGGTCGGGTGTGGTTTTATATAATGCCGGCTGGCATTGCCTGATACGTTCGTTAGCAATAGCCGCTGCCAGGTGTGTTTTGCCGCAGCCGCTGGGACCAAGAAGGATAAGCCAGCCCTTTGGATTTTCAGCGAACGACCTGGCGAAATCATAAGCCATCTGAAATTTCTGCTGAATAGATTGTAAACCGCTCATACCTAGTGGTATAAAATTATCAAAAGTAAGCCGCTTGAGTGCGCCCAGATTGCTGTATTGTTCCAGTTTAACCTGGCGATCTTCATCTCTGTCGCTAAGAATACAGTTGCAGGCGACTACGCGGCTGAAATCAGGCTTGCCTGAGGGTAGGGGTGGGTGGACAAACCTGGCGCCGTGGCATATAGGGCAGGTGGATTCAGCGCTAATATCCCTAACGCCTTCTGACCATGTGCCCGTAGTTACCTTTGATGTATTTGTCAGGGTCTTCTTTTTCAGAGTCTCTTCTATATGCTCCATCACTTCTACCTTCCGTGGACCAGCGTTCCAGTATGGCTGAAATGTAGTTCCATTTGCGTTTATTCTGATTAACCGCCTTTTTAACGGCATCCCTTATCCATGTATGGGGGTAGAGCTTTTCCGCTTCCTTTAATTCATCGGCAATAATCGGCGTCAGCATACCGATGTTCTCCTCGTAAAGGGTAAAGATATCCGGTAATTCCTTAGTTTGTACAGTAGATATGGATCTGGATTCAAAGCCGGGAAGATTGAGTTCACCGCTTTTTATCCTTTCCATTGCCTGTCTGTCGGATTGGGTATTAAGGAAGTATATATCCTCTGACTTGCCATCGCAGTCTGCTGCTAAGTGCAGTATGACTCCACTTTTGACAGCCGATTCTAAACAATCGCCAAGCACCTCTTCAGCCGGTTTTTCTGTATGTTTCAGGCTTTTAATGAGACCGGTATTATTTAATAACTCATTACGGCTGGAAAAGCGGGGGTATCCCTTCTTGTTGTAGATAGACATAAAAATATGCAGGATTGTCTTTAACTCGTCTATATCGGTGATCTGCGGCATCAGCCGACTGATGAAGAGGTTGGGGATCGGTGTAAAGTCCATCCTGGCAGGGAAACCCTGAAATGGCTTCATAGCAATGTCGGTTCCGCTTTGGCAATGTTATCGAACTTGGTCAGGCTGTGCTTGAAGCGTAACTTTATCTGGCCGGTTGGTCCGTTACGATGCTTGGCGATAATAATATCGGCGATTTCTCTGGGGTATTCTATACCCGGGTGCTGGTTTTGCCATTCCTCTTCACTTGTATAAGCCTCTTCGCGGTAGATAAATACGACGAGGTCGGCATCCTGCTCTATACTGCCGCTTTCACGCAGGTCGGAGAGCTGGGGGATATGTGATGCGCGCCACTCTACGGCACGGCTGAGCTGAGAGAGAGCGATGATAGGCACTTTTAATTCGCGTGCCAGCGCTTTAAGAGAGCGGGAGATATAGCTGATTTCCTGGACCCTGTTTTCGTTTCTGCCATCACCCTGCAGTAGTTGCATGTAGTCAACGATGATGAGGTCAATACCGCGTTCGTAGTACAGGCGGCGGGCTTTACTTCTCATCTCCACTATCCTGAGCTGCGGCGAGTCATCTATATAAATGGGTGCCTCCGATAACTTACCGGTAGCCTCCATTATCAATCCCTCTTCATCTTCTGTGTTGAGCCCGAGGCGGATTCGCCTTGAGTTCACTCCGGATTCGCTGGAAAGCAGGCGTTGCACAAGCGATTCGCGAAACATCTCCAGGCTGAATAAAGCTACGCAGGCTCCCTGGTCTACGGCGGCATTCCTGGCTATGTTAAGCGCCAGGCTTGTTTTACCCATGCTGGGCCTGCCGGCAATGATAATAAGATCAGAGCGTTGGAAGCCGCCGAGAAAATCATCAAGGCCTATAAAACCGGATAATACATGTGGAATTGGCTGATAACCTTCTGCTTCCGGTGAAGGTGGAGACTCAAAATACCTGTCGAGAACCTGTTTTATATGGATAAAATCGAGCGTTCCCCGTTCATGCCGAAGGTTGAAAAGTATATCCTCGGCTTTGTTTAGGGAATCACTTACATCCGGGTCAGCTGAGTAGCCGATCTGAGAAATTTTATCGGCGGCTGTAACAAGCTGGCGCATTATGGACAGACGATAGACAATATTAGCGTAGTGTTCAATATCAAGTGAAGTGGGCACTGCGGATATCAGGTGGCTGAGGTAAGCAGCGCCGCCACATTTTTCAAGCATACTTTTGCGGTCAAGCTCTTGGGCCACCGTTATCTGGTTTATTGCTTCATCGCGCTGGTAAAGCGAAAGGCAAGCCTGATAAATCCACCTGTTTTGCTCACTATAGAAATCCTCTGCTTTCAGGATAACGGCTATATCATAAATTGCCTTGCCATCTATAAGGAGTGAGCCATTTACAGATTCCTCGGCGTTAATATCATATGGTGGCAGTTTATTGTCCGGCACCTGAATCAGTCTCCTTATCGCTGACGATAACCTTAACTTTAGGCATAGTATCCTTACCCAATCTGATGGCTACATCGAAGCTACCAAGCTCACGGATAGGTTCATCAAGTTCTATTTTTCTTTTATCTATGGTAATACCGGTTACTTTTTCAAGTTCGGCGGCAATATCGGCGCTGGTAATTGAACCATAAAGACGGTCTTTGGTGCCGGCTTTGGCTTGGAGTAAAACCTCTTTACCCTCCAGTTGATTGGCTATATCCGTAAGTTCGGTTTCTATTTGAGTCTGCTTATTTGCTTTTGCTTGAAGCTGAGCCTTAAGCCTGTTTGTCGTTTCCGGGCTGACAATGGCAGCCAGTTTCTTGGGTATCAAATAATTTCTGGCGTAACCATCCGCCACATCCTTTACATCGCCGGTTTTGGCTATACCTGAGACGTCCTCCATAAAAATAACCTTCATATTTAACCTATCACCTTTCTAATTATTATACTGCAACGGATTGCCGGATAAAACTATTCACCATCAATGAATTTCTTGGCGCTTATAGCGGCTACGGTTCCATCGCCGGCGGCTGTTGTTACCTGGCGTATTGAACCGGAGCGGATATCACCGGCGGCGAATATGCCCGCTATTTTTGTGCTCATATACCAATCGGTAATGATGTGCCCCTGTTTATCGAGCGGCAGCAAATCCTTCAAAAAACCCGTACTGGGTTTTAAGCCGATGGATATAAAAACACCGTCAATTTCAATGGTGGATTGCTCACCTGTTTTAACATTCTCAAGCAACATTTTCTGGACAAAATCCTTGCCCTCGATTGCTTTAACGGTTGTGCTAAGAATAAAATCTATTTTTGCTTCAGCACTGGCCCTTTCCTGCAAAATAGCGGTCGCCCGCAACCGGTCACGACGATGTATAACGCTTATATTTGAAGCAAATTTTGTAAGATGCAGGGCTTCATATATGGCACTGTTTCCACCACCGACAACTGCGACCTTTTTATCTCTGAAAAAGAAAGCATCACAGGTGGAGCAATAGGATACTCCCTTGCCGGTAAATTCCTTTTCGCCGGGGATACCAAGCTTCACCTTTTCCGAACCGCCGGCTATAATTACCGCCCGGGAAATAAAATTACCACTGGTGGTCTTTATGACCTTGTTTTCACCCTCAATATCAATGGCTGTAACCTCGGCAATCATGCTTTCCATGCCGTATTTCTTTGCTTGCCGGTGCATCAATTCAGCCAGCTCAGAGCCGCTAACACCATCTGGAAAACCGGGGTAATTATCTATAGACTCTGCATTGTTTATATTGCCACCGATTATACCCTTATCTATTATAAGGCTCTTAAGCCTGTCTCTTGAGGTATAAATACCGGCGGTCAATCCGGCAGGGCCACCACCGATGATAACAACATCATATTTATTTTTCATATTTAACCTCGCTGATAAGCTGACTTAGATTCACTTCAGCCGCACGGTTGGCTAAGCCGATAGCGTTTTTAATAGCCTTAGCCCGGCTACGACCGTGGGATATGATGACATTACCCTTTACTCCCAGCAGGCAGGCACCGCCATATTCACTGTAATCCATACCTTTAACCAGAAAACCAAGGCCGACATCCGCCAGCAGTGCCCGCCCGCGGAGGTTGCGTGAGTGGTTGGAAGGAGGCCTGACCTTTATAAACGAGTCCCCCAATCCCTCGACGGTTTTAATAACGATATTGCCGGTAAAACCGTCGGTAACGATAACATCGGTAGTTCCTTTGCTAAGGTCAGTGCCCTCAATATTACCAATGAAATTGAGATTTGAGTCTTTAATCAACTGATGGCTTTCCTGTATCAAACGATTACCTTTTGTTTCTTCTGTTCCATTGCTAAGCAAACCGATGCGCGGTGATTCAATACCAAAAATATATTTAGCATAGATATTACCCAGTTGAGCGAATTGGAGAAGGTGGTTAGGGCGGCAATCGGCATTGGCACCGGCATCCAGAAGCAATGCCGGGGAGTATCGGTTGAGGCTTATAATGCTGGCTAAAGCAGGGCGCTCGACTCCCTCCGCTTTACCCAGGCCGAAGAGGGCGGCGCATAATACAGCACCGGTATTACCGGCGGAAATAAACGCATCGGCCTTACCTTCTTTCAATAAATTGATACCGATTACGATAGAGGAACGAGGTTTTTTGCGAATGGCTTCCATAGGGTGTTCGTGGAAGTCTATATTCTGGCTTGCTCCTATAATACTCAGGTTCAGCTTTTTCAGGTGTTTGCCGGCAAGCAGATGGAGCAAAGATTTTTTACCTACCAGTGCAATTTCAACATCATATTCATTGGCGGCTTTTATAGCACCCTTTACTATTTCATTCGGGGCATATTCGCCACCAGAAGCATCTACGGCAATTTTCATTTACTTACCCATTAATAATTTATGATTTTATTGCTTCCTGCCACAGGTCACATAAACTTCCCCAGCTGGCAAGAATACTGCTGTTAAGTGATAGCTGGTTTATCTGGCAAAGGCAGTTGCAGTTTTTGCATTCGAACGAAGAGATTTCATAATCATTGTTAATGACGCGAAAACCTTTGAAGTTGCTTTTATTATATTCTATTTCTTCCTTTATAAGTAGGGCAGCGCCGATAGCACCCATAATTTCATGGTGTTGTGGAATAATAATATCGGTTTTTAACTCTTCTTTGAATGCCCGGATTATACCCTCATTAAAAGCTACGCCACCCTGAAATAATATCGGTGGCAATATATCTTTGCCAAGCCCGACATTGCTGAGGTAGTTACGCACCAGTGCCTGGCAAAGACCATATATGATGCCTTCAGTGCTGTAGCCTGTTTGTTGTTTGTGTATTATATCCGATTCGGCAAAGACGGTGCATTTACCGGAAATATTTACAGGGGAATTACTTTCCATTGCCATGTGGCTGAACTGCTCAATACTCATACCCAGTCTCTGTGCCTGGTGGTCAAGAAAGCTGCCGGTACCGGCGGCGCACACAGTATTCATACTGAAATCGGTTATGAAACCGTCTCTTATAATTATAATCTTGCTGTCCTGTCCGCCGATTTCTATAACGGTTTGTACCTGGGGCATATAGTGGAGGGCGGCGATAGCCTGGCTTGTAATCTCGTTCTTAACCAGATCGGCGCCAACGATGACCCCGGCAAGATAGCGGGCACTGCCGGTGGTAGCCACGCCGCAGATATCAGAGTCTTCGGGTAAAAGCTGCCTTAACTGCTTGAGTCCGTCCTTTAATGCCTTAACTGGATTGCCATATGTCGGCAGATAGGTGTGGCATACCAAATTGTTATTATCATCAAGAACCGCAGTCTTTGTAGATACCGAACCGACATCAATGCCCAGATAGACTTTCAATAACTCTCCTTGTTAAAGAATTCGGGAGTGTCTGTAACCATAATATTATACCTCAAGTCATTAAAGAGGGGTAGTAATCATAGTCAGCGAAAAACAGAAGTATTACAATTTATCAGCGAATTTCTTATTGACTTCTTGAAGGGTTTCCGGGCTGGATAAAAGGTCTACCGCCGTCATTGCAATAGCCTTGGCGGCATCGATAATCCCCTGAATGCCGGATTCGGAAGCAGCCGCCTCTGCAAAACGGAGAGAATGAATGCTCGCTCCCTTTGGAGATATAGCTATTGAGGGATGGATACTGGGAACAAGCTGGCTAACATTACCCATATCGGTGCTGCCGAAGGACTGGTCGGGATTTACAAGCTTTACACTACGACCCAAAGTTTTCATATTAGCAATATATAAATTTGCCATAACGATGTTATTACGCATCGGGGCATACTGGACATCACCCCATTTGTATTTAAATTTGGTGCCGGTAGCGGTAGCAGCCCCTTTGAAACAATTCAGGACTTTGTTTTTAAGTTCTTCAAGATATGCCTCGTCCTTTGCCCTTACAAGAAAGCTGGCGGCACTGTGAGCCGGCACGACATTAACAACCTGCCCGCCATTAGTAATAATACCATGGATACGGGCATCGTCCCTTATGTGCTGACGTAATGAGTTGATGGCATTAAAAGAAAGGATTATTGCCTCCAGGGCATTGGCTCCTTCTTCGGGGTGAGCGGCGGAATGCGCTTCATGGCCAAAAAACTCGACATCAAGCGAAGCACAGGCAAGAGCCTTGGTGGTAGCGGTATCGTGTGTCGATGGATGAACCATCATAGCTATATCAATATTGTTAAAGGCCCCTCTTTCAGCCATTATAACTTTGCCGCCATGAATCTCTTCGGCCGGCGTGCCGATAACAAGAACACTGCCCCCCAGTTTATCAACGGCTGCTTTAGATGCTATCGCAGCACCAACGGCGATTGTGGCTATCAGATTGTGGCCGCAGGCATGACCGAGTTCTGGCAAAGCGTCATATTCGGCAAGAATGGCGATTGCCGGCTGCTTATTACCGTAGCTGGCTTTGAAGGCAGTCTCCATCTGGCAGATGCCACGTTCAACCAAAAAGCCATTATTTTCAAGATATTGGGTAAGCCAGTTTGAAGCATTATATTCCTTAAAGCCGGTTTCGGGGTTGGAGTGTATCTTTAGACTAAGGTCGGCAAGTTGCCGTCGGCGGTTATCGATATCTGACTGGATTGAAGACTTTAGCAAAGATATCAATTTTGCATCCATATTGCATATTATAGCCCAGACGATGCCGGCTATGCCAGTTGCTTGTTGGATAATGAAGCTAATGTTAAAATGAAAGCAGAGGGATAGCAAAGTGACTTTAAATTCTATATTTGTAAAGGGAGCCCGGGAACATAATTTAAAGAATATAGATGTAGTAATCCCACGGGATAAACTGGTGGTTATTACCGGTGTTTCCGGCTCAGGCAAAAGCTCGCTGGCATTCGATACAGTTTACGCCGAGGGGCAGCGTCGCTATATGGAGTCTCTTTCGGCTTATGCCCGCCAGTTTCTGGGACGGATGGAAAAACCCGATGTTGATTACATAGAAGGGCTGAGTCCGGCAATATCAATCAACCAGAAAGGCACAAGCCGTAACCCGCGTTCCACGGTGGGTACCGTTACCGAAATATATGATTACCTGAGGTTACTATTTGCCCGGGCGGGACATCCGCATTGCCCGCAGTGCGGACGCGAAATTACGATGCAGACGGTAGAGCAAATTGTAGATGCCATACAGGCTTTGCCAAAAGATAGCCGTATTATGATTCTGGCACCGCTTGTTAAAGAACGTAAAGGTGAATACCAGCAGGTGTTCAATGATTTGCGAAAGGCAGGTTATGCCCGGGTAAGGGTGGACGGTAATATCCATGACCTTTCGGAGGAGTTCCAGCTGGAAAAGTTCAAAAAACACTCCATTGAAGCCGTCATCGACAGGCTGGTGGTTGGTCAGAGTGGCAGCCAGGGCCGTATCGCCGATTCGGTAGAAACGGCCCTGAAGCTGGGGGCAGGGGTGGTTCTTGTCCCCATTATTGATGGTGAGGAGCTGCTTTTTTCGGAGCATTTTGCCTGCGTCCATTGCGGTATCAGTATGGGAGAGATAGCGCCGAGAACATTCAGCTTTAATAGTCCTCACGGAGCCTGCCCTGAGTGTTCTGGGCTGGGTGTTAAATCAGAGCTTGACCCTGATTTACTGATACCCAACAAGGAATTATCTCTGTCCGGGGGGGCTATCCATCCATATCAATGGCATACATGGTATTTATATTCGCTTGAGGAATTATCAAGGCGCAACGGTTTTTCGCTTGACGAGCCGGTTAAAAATATGACAGCCGAGCAGCTAAAACTGATTCTGTACGGCGAAGGTGGCTATTCGTATAAATACCGAAACCGTTACGGGCGGGAAAAGGAGTACTTCGATGGCTTTGAGGGCGTAATTCCACGCATGGAGCGGTTATACCGCGATACGGAATCAGAGAGCTCAAGGGCTTACATTGAGCGCTATATGGTAAATAGAATTTGCCCGGTCTGTGAAGGGAAACGGTTAAAGCCGGAAGCATTAGCCATAACCATTAATGGCAATAGCATTGACAATATAAGTGCGATGTCTGTTGCCCAGGCATCGGGGTGGATAGATATCTTACGTGACAAAGAGATAGTATTGAGCAAACGGGAACAAATAATTGCCCGTGAAATATTGAAAGAAATAAAGGGGAGGTTGGGGTTTCTGGAGAATGTCGGTCTGGATTACCTTAACCTGAACCGCACATCGGCTACCCTTTCAGGTGGTGAAGCCCAGCGTATACGGCTGGCTACCCAGATTGGCAGTGGATTGATGGGGGTTCTTTATATATGCGATGAACCGACAGTGGGGCTTCATCCGGCGGATGACTACCGCTTGATTGAGACGCTGAAAGGGCTTAAAGAACTGGGAAATACAGTACTTGTAGTTGAACATGATGAGGCAATGATGCGTGCCGCCGACTATGTTATAGACCTCGGTCCCGGTGCCGGCGAACATGGAGGTTGGGTGGTGGCTTCCGGAACGATGGATGATATTATGGCAGCAAAGGAATCCAAAACGGGACAATACCTGAGCGGACAGAAAAAGATTCCGTTGCCAGAGGAGAGGCGTTGCGGTTCAGGGGAATCAATTGTTGTTAAAGGTGCACGGCAGAATAATCTTAAAAATCTGGATGTTACCATTCCGCTTGGTAAGTTCGTTTGTATCACCGGGGTTTCCGGCAGTGGCAAAAGCACTCTTATAAGCGATATCTTATATAAAAGATTAGCCCAATTGCTATACCGAGCCAGGGAGCAACCCGGGGAGGTAGATGAAATTACAGGTGTTGAGAACATTGACAAGGTAATAAATATTGACCAGTCGCCTATAGGTCGCACCCCACGCAGCAATCCGGCTACCTATACCGGTACTTTCACCCCCATCCGTGAACTATTTGCCACCGTTCCAGAAGCACGGATGAGGGGTTATGCGCCGGGCAGGTTTTCCTTCAATGTGAAGGGCGGGCGCTGTGAAGCCTGCCGAGGTGACGGCTATATACAGATAGAGATGCAGTTTCTGCCGGATGTAACCGTACCCTGCGAGGTGTGTAAGGGTAAGCGTTATAGCCGGGAAGTTCTGGAAATAAAGTTTAAGGGCAAGAACATAGCCGAAGTGCTGGATATGACGGTAGAGCAGGCGCTTGCTTTTTATGAACATTTTCCAAAGGTTAAAAACAAGCTGAAGACACTGCATGATGTCGGACTGGGTTATATCCGCATGGGACAGCCGGCGACAACTATTTCCGGTGGCGAAGCGCAGAGAGTAAAGCTGGCTACCGAGCTATCGAAGAGGGCTACAGGCAGCACCCTTTATATGCTTGACGAGCCGACTACAGGGCTTGCCTTTGATGATGTTGCCGCCCTGCTGCGGGTACTGCAGCGGCTGGTTGATGCCGGCAATACGGTGGTTATAATCGAGCACCACCTGGATGTAATAAAAAATGCAGACTGGATTATTGACCTGGGGCCCGGAGCCGGTGATAAGGGTGGTTATATTGTTGCTGCTGGTACACCGGAAGAGATAACCGAAGAAAAAACATCTGCCACGGGTAATTATCTCAGGAAGTATTTACCGGAAAAGACAGCAGCCGGAAAAAAAGAGGGGGTAACGTAAATGAATAGAGAAGAGGCGATTGATTCAATAGAAGCCAATGTGGGAAACAGAAATCTCATAAAACATATGCTGGCGACTGAAGTAATTATGCGGGCTCTTGCCAGAAAATTTGGCGAAGATGAAGAAGAGTGGGGGCTTGCCGGGCTGGTCCATGATATAGATGCAGAGCTTACCGAGGGAGATATGGATAACCACAGCAAGCTAGGCGCAGACTTGGTAAGGGAAATGGGAGCCAGCGAAGCCGTGGCACATGCCGTCCTGTGTCATAATGAGGCGCACGGTGTTGCATGTGAAGCAAAGCTGGATAAAGCGCTCTTTTGTACTGACCCGCTGACCGGTTTGATAACCGCCGCCGCCCTTGTTCGCCCGGATAAAAAACTGGCTGGTGTTGAAGCAAAATCTGTGAGGAAACGTTTCAAGGAAAAGAGCTTTGCCGCCGGTGTCAAAAGGGAACAGATTGCAGCTTGCGGTGAGCTGGAGATTGAACTTGATGAGTTTATAGAGCTGGGGCTTAAGGCGATGAAGGATATCGCTGAAGATCTGGGATTATAGTCTAGCTAACCTCAAGCGTTGAACCATCCGTAGTTTTTATGACGTTTATGCGTGTCGGAAAAGCATCTTTGAGTTCATCAATATGGGTTATAACCAGAATCTTGTCAAAGTCGTCATGAATGGAGTTTATCGCTTCTTTTACCTTTTCCAGGCCGATATTATCCTGAGTACCGAAACCCTCATCTATAATAAGGGTAGGAATGGGCGCCCCGGCCCTCTTTGCCAAAAGACTGGATAGGGCGATACGAATGGCAAAATCGATACGGAAGGCTTCACCGCCACTGTAATTTTCATAAGGACGCGGCCCCAGCTCGTCAGAAATAATAATATCCAGGGTTTCTATCGGTTCACCTTTCTTAGACTGGCGCTGCGTTTCAATTTTAACGTGCATTCGGTTATCGGTCATGCGGCTGAGAAGCCTGTTGGCTTCTATTTCAATATCCGGCAGGGCCATTTCGATAAGCATTGCCTGTATCCCTTTCTTGCCGAATGCTTGAGTGAGGTCAAGATATAATCTTGCCTCTTTTACTACCTGCTCCAGCCGGATTTTCTTCTCCTGCTGTTTTATCTCCTGATTTAAAATGTGTTCCAGTTTGCCACTTAAACTGCCTTTCAGTTCCTGTGCCTGTTTCTGTTTTTCCGATACCAGTTGATATTCGGTTTCGGCCTGCCCCAGGTCGCTCTCCAGCTGAGGCATGGCGTTAAGCTCGGAGGTTAAAAGTTGTTTTTTTTGATTATCAGTTTCAAGACGGCGGCTGAGTTCCTGGGCTGCATCTCTGGCATTAGTCAACTCTTCCTGTTCCAGGCTGAGCATTCTTTCGGCTTCATCCAGCCTTTGCTTTGATTGCTCATACTTTTCAAGTGTTGCCAGGCTTTGGCCAATCTGCTGATGTCGGTTTGAGTCATAGCCAAGACTGGCAAGCTCCTTATCCAGTTCATCCAGTGCTTGTTGTTCCTGCGTGGCGAAATCCTTGTTTGCCAGCCTGTTTTCTATTTCAGCCAGAAGGACATTCTCTTTATCAAGCTGTTGAGACACCTCTTCGGATTCTTTTATGGACCTTGCTATAATACCTGCTTTACCCTGTATTTGTGCCCTGTCCTGACTTAACCTGGTCTCTAATTCGTGTATTGCGCTCTCTATTTCTTTTAACTCTGCACTTTTATCGGCAAGCTCACTTTTTTGAGAATTAAAGGCTGCCGTTTTATTATCCTTTTCCAAATTATACTTTGTCCTGATGATATCAAGTCCATCTTCACCAAGTTCGGTTTCGCACAGAGGGCATCTGGCATTATTATGGGTATTAAGAAGCGCGAGCTTCTCCTCTATATCCTTTATCTCCTGTTCCAGGCTCTGCTGGTTGCACTCAAGCTTGTGAACGATACTCTGCAGCTTTTTAACGTACTGCTTTTTGCTTTGCAGTTCTTCATCCAGTTGGGCAAGACGCTGCTGCTCATTCTCAAGCTTTGGCTTTTCTTCTTTAAGGAGCGATAACTTTTTCAGGCTGGTTTCAAGCTGGCTGATTTTACTCTGGGCGACGGCATGTTCTGCAAGAAGTTCAGCCTGAGTCTTCTGGATAATCCGCTCAAGTTTACTTTTTCTGTCCTTTATTTTACTGAGCAGTTGAAGCTTTTTATTCATTTCATCGTTCTGTCTCTTAGCCTGTATGAATTGGTTATAGCCTTCTTCTATAGACTCATGCCGGGCTATAAGCCCCTGATACTCCTGTATGTTCTGTTGGCGCTGTTCTATGCGGCTATGCCAGCGCTTGAGGTCCCCTTCGGTCTTGGATATATGTTCCTCAAGCTGAGACAGTTGTTGCCTCTTACTTTTAAGTGAATCCCTTTTCTGTCGCAGGTTGTTTAATATAGATTGCTGCTCCTTCATTTCAGCTTCCAGGATGGAAAGCTCGGATTGTGCATTATTGAGGGAAGATTCAAGCTCCTGTTTATGGGCAAGCTCCTGCTCGATTTCCTGGATGGCGTTCTCAAGCTGTGATTTTTTCGTATTTTGTTGTCGGGATAGCTCTCTGGCTCTTTCTTCAAGCCGGTCATATAATGACAGCCCCAGTATATTAGCCAGTACTTCCTTTCGTTTAGCCGGTGGTTGCTTGGTGAAATCATCGGCGTGCCCCTGCCTGAGGAAAGCGCTATTTACAAAGGTATCGTAGTCCATATTAAGGAGAGAGATGACCTTCTGCTGGGTATTGCTTTTTGTGTCACCGGTGATTACATTGAAGACGCCGTTGTCGGCTATAAAAAGGTCGAGGCTGCTCTGCCCGGAAGCCTTGCGGCTTTTAGGCCTGGAGTGCTTACGTATAATACGGTAGAGCTGCTCTCCTGAAAAGAAATCAAACTCTACTTCCGTATCCTTCTCGCCGAGGGTGATGAGATCGTCATCGCTCTTAACCCTGCTCTTGCCCCATAGCGCCCATATAATAGCGTCGATGAGGGCTGATTTACCGTTACCGTTATCGCCACAGATACAGGCAGTGTGGATACCGTCAAAGGAAAACGGTTGTATGTCACCACGGTAGGGCATGAAGTTACGCATCTTTAGCTTTGAAGGAATCATATAAGGACTGCCTCAAAAAAACTTTTCGTAGCTTATTTTAACATAACCTGAGGATTTATTTATCTATCTTAGAAAATTAAACCACTTCAAAAAGAGAAAGTGGACTATGGTAGTATTGACAAAAATCACTGCGACATATAGTCTTTTAGCAGAGGTGCTAGATGGCAAAGTGTAATAATTGCGGTAGAGAAACATTAAGAACAGAGGACTGGGCTTGCCAGTGGTGCGGGTATCCACTGTTATACGGGCCCTTTAAAAAGATAGAAAAAACATATAGACAGCTTAAAGAGGAAAGGCTCAATAAGTCCATAGGAGAAGCAGGAATCATACAGGAAACAGAACACGGATTAAAATCCGAAAAAGATATGGCACCCAAACAGGATTTGGAAGTGATAAAAGGAATAGAAATGGAACCGGAACCAGGGCTTAAAAAAGAGACGGATTTAATTCTGGAGATTGAAACAGACCAGGTAAAAGAAGCTGAGCCTGAAGAAAAAGTAGAAGAATCCGAACCTGAATCGGTAGTTGAGCTAGAAGCAGAACCGGCTCAGGCAGTGGAAGCCAAGCCTGAGGTTGAGGTAGAACCCGAAGAAGAAGTAAAACCGGAGCCTGAAGCTGAAAAAATCCAGGAAACCGAACCAGAAGAGGAATTAATACAGGAGTCTGAACCCGAACTGGAGCCTGCGGATATGGAATTAAGTGTTGAAGAGATGCTGATGGCATACAAAGAGGATGACGTTGCGGCGGACGAAAGGTTTATGAACAAGATTATAAGGGCAACCGGGACAGTGTCTCTTGTTGACATAAAAGATAAGCTTGATATACATTATATAAGGTTGATAGGTAGCGGTGGCGACCCTTGGCAGACTTTGCAGTGCATGTTTGGCAAAAAACATTCATCGGCATTGGGAGAACTGGAAAAAGGGCAGACTATAACGGTGCAGGGCAGATACAAAGGCTCTGTAATAGCAATCCGCATGGTTGATTGTGTTTTAGTTACATAATGATTTGAACAATCACTCCAAATAATCTTTTAGCTTGCGGCTGCGGGTGGGGTGGCGCAGTTTTCTAAGCGCCTTGGCTTCAATCTGGCGAATGCGTTCACGGGTAACATTGAATTCTTTACCCACTTCTTCAAGCGTGCGGCTGCGGCCATCCTCAAGGCCGAATCTGAGTAGCAGAACACGGCGTTCACGAGGGGAGAGACTGGAGAGGACGCCATCAATCTGCTCTTTGAGTAACTGCCTTGAAGCAGCGTCCGGGGGGGGCAGGGCGTTCTGGTCTTCTATGAAATCCCCCAGATGACTATCCTCCTCTTCACCTATGGGAGATTCCAGCGATATCGGCAGCTGTGATACCTTTATTATCTCCCTTACCCTCTCCGGCGAGATTTCCATTTCATCACCGATTTCCTTGGGGGTGGGTTCTCTGCCGTATTCTTGAGAAAGCTGGCGGCTGAGGCTGAGAAGTTTGTTTATAGTCTCTACCATATGCACCGGAATGCGGATGGTGCGAGCCTGGTCTGCTATGGCACGTGTGATAGCCTGGCGAATCCACCAGGTGGCATAGGTGCTGAATTTGTAACCGCGATGGTAGTCGAACTTCTCTACTGCCCTTATAAGCCCGATATTGCCTTCCTGAAGGAGGTCAAGGAGAGGCATGCCACGCCCAATATGCTTCTTGGCGACACTGACAACCAGACGCAGGTTGGCTTCAATGAGGTGTTTTTCAGATTTTTTAGCCTCTTGCTCAATCTTATTCATATGAGACTTAAATTTCTCTTCATGAATCTGGGTGGAATCTTTTAGCTTGGGGTCTGATGCAAGATTCTCCAGTTCATCCAGAGTAACATCATCCTCTATAAAATCCAGGACTTCTTGCGGCAGTAAACCAATATTCAGTGATAATTTTATAAGAGCATGCTCTATTTCAGGTATGGATTTATCTGTTTTCAGAGCAATAGACTGGGTCATATTCTGATCTATCTCATCTTCAAAACTTCCCCTGAATCTTCGGTCCAGAATAGCTTTTTTAGAGCTAACCGGGGTCGTCAACCCCAGCTCCTGGTAAATTAAATGAATGAGGGTGGTCATCTGCCCCAGCCCCTTTAGCATGCATAGTATGATATCGGTGGCAGAAGGTGGCCTTCCATCTTCCTTCAAGCATTCATCTTTAATATCATTTATGCGTTTACCCTGCTCCATATTCTTGGCAAGAACCTTTTCCTCCTTGGCGGTGAGAAGAGGTACCCTGCCGATTTCATGAAGATACATACGAATCGGGTCATCAACTATACCCGGTTCATCCATTTGCTCTAGCGGCAGTGATACTTTTGGAGGTTTGATTACAACCGAATCTTTAGGAGTTACCGTTACAGAAGATTCTTTTTCACCGCTGTTCTTGGGAGGTATATCTTTGGTATCATTAACTTTTTCTGGGTTATCCTGATTCATGCGTTTCTCCTCTGATTCTGGCCTCCTCTGGACCTCTGGATAAAGATGTCCCTTAACTGAGAACTACCTTCTGTACCCTGCTCCTTAAGCATAGTAAGCTCGGCAGTGGAGCCTCCTGATGCTGCCTCCGAAGCAAATGCAGCCCCCCTTTTTCTCTCCAGACGGCGAAAGTACTCTTCGCGTAATCGCAGGATGCAATCGGAAAACCTTTCCCCTGCCTTGTCGGAAGGCAGGCTTTTTGCCATAATATTATCAAGGTGTTCCCAGATAGAATCATCAATTTTATTTTTTATAGAAGTTATATTTTCGGTTAACAGGTAAGTATTGAAGATTTCGCGGTTCTCGCTGTTTTCAAAGTATTCAGGCATTATACTGCCAGACAAAATTTTTAACTCAGGATGCTGAAGCAGAAGTGCCAGACAGTACTCCTCACGCGGATTGGAGAGGAATGGCTTTTTCATATCTGTGAGAGGTCTTATTTTTGGCTCTTTAGTTCGACGTCTCATTTGAATGACTTTGGCTCTTCGTAGTTCAGGTTCTAATCCACGTTCGTCGATGCCTGTTAGATTAGCAAGTTTTCGTAAATAGTGAGCTTGGCGAACCGTGTCATTCATCTCAGCGATGATAGAAATAAGACTAGCTGCAGCCGCAGATTTATCATGTGCTGTATTAAGGTCAAGCCCAGCGATAACCGTATTAAAGGTATAATCAACAACTGGTAGTGAAGCCTCTCGCACTAGTTGTTGCCAACTTTTAATATCTTCTCTAATAACATCATCGGGGTCCTTCCCGCTAGGTAGTATAGTAACTTTTATCTCAGAACCAAGTATATTTTCATATTCAACGACACGTAGCATAGCTTCCTTCCCAGCAACATCAGCATCAAGGGCAAGAATAATATTCTTGGTTAGATTCTTTAAAGCATAGACTTGTTCTTCGGTGATGGAAGTCCCCATTGAGGCGATAACGTTGCAAAAACCGTTATCATGGGCGGCAATAACGTCCATATAGCCCTCGACTATAACCGCCATATCCTGCTGGCGGATGGCTTCCCTGGCAAGGTCTATGCCATAGAGACAGCTACTCTTATAGAAAAGCGGTGTATCGGGAGAATTTGTATATTTGGGCATAGAATCATCCAGCGCCCTGGCACCGAAACCGACTGTTCTTCCCTTAATATCATTTATGAGGAACATAAGCCGATTACGGAAGCGGTCGTGGCTGGCTGCGGATTCTGCTTCTATTATTAAACCGGCGGTAATAAGTTCGGCTTCTGTAAAATCCCTTTCTATAAGGTATTGCTTAAGGGAGTCCCAGCTGTTCGGGCTATAACCCAGCTTAAAAGCATTTATAGGCCTATCAGATATTCCCCTCTTAGCTATATAGACTCTTGCCTTTTCGGCAGTTGGTGAAGTTAATAATAGCTGATGAAAATACTCAGCCGCTAATTCATTAATCCTGTAAAACCTCTCGTTCTTCTCTTTATCAGCCGTCTGCCCGGCTCTTGAGGGTAGGGTAACGCCAGCCCTTTCAGCGGTGCGCCGCAGAACCTCACCGAAGTCCAATCCCTCCCTTTTCATAATAAGGGAAAAGACATCGCCGCCGGTATTGCAGGCACCGAAACAGTGCCAGCTCTGCTGTTCCGGATAGATAAAGAAAGAGGGGTGTTTTTCGCTGTGAAAGGGGCATACAGCTTTGAAGTTTCGCCCCGATTTTACCAGTGTGGTGTACTGGCTGGCGATCTCTACTATATCTGTTTTTTGTTTGACTTCTTCGATAACACTCATATAACTAAATTATACTACTTTTCCTTTAGTTAATCCTATATCAACAAAATAAACGGCAGAGGATAAATTTGGGTTCGTTTATAGATGAAATAATCTATAAATCCAGCTTTTTAGCAAGATTCAAGGCATACTGGTCTGTCATGCCGGCGATGTAGTCAACCGCCCTGCGTTCCAGTTCAGTGCTGTAGAGAAGATATTCGGCAGGCAATTCATTTTCATGTTCAATAAAATAGTTAAAGAGTTTACGAACCACCTCTCTGGCTCTTTTAGATTCGGAACGGGATGACACTTCATTATATACCTTATTAAAGAGGAACTGGCGCAGTTTGTTGGCGGCATTTGTCACACGGTGATCCATTCGTATAGCGGGCTTGTTCTCGGTACTGGTAAAACCGCTTACCTCCCAGGAGTTTTCTATAATATCGCATATCATCGTGTTTATTCTTTCCCGGTGCGAATACCCCAGTATTTTAGCCGCTGATTTAGGCAAATCAGCCTCGTTAATAATGCCTGCTCTTATAGCATCTCCGATATCGTGATTTATATAGGCGATGGCATCGGCAATCTTGCATATATCACCCTCAAGGGTGCCGGCTTTAACCCAGTTCTGGCCGAATATATCCTCGCCTGATTTTGAGTGGTTTAATATGCCGTCTCTAACTTCCCAGGTGAGGTTTAAACCCTGACCATTATTTTCAAGCAGGTCAACGACGCGCAGGCTCTGCTCATAATGCCTGAATCCTTCATGATATAGCTCGTTCAGAACGTCCTCGCCTATATGACCGAAAGGGGTATGCCCCAGGTCATGCCCCAGGCTGATAGCTTCAGCCAGGTCTTCGTTAAGCCTAAGAGCACGGGCAAGCGTCCGCGCCAGTTGTGATACTTCAAGGGTATGGGTGAGCCGGGTTACGTAGTGGTCGCCAGGAGGAGCAATAAAGACCTGTGTTTTGTGCTTAAGGCGGCGGAAAGACTTGCTATGAATGATGCGGTCACGGTCACGCTGGAAAGCTGTGCGTATTGGGCAGGAGTCTTCATATCTTAACCTTCCCTGAGATAGGCTGCTTTTAGCCGCATAGGGTGAAAGCAGGGACTCCTTTTCCTCGGTAAACTGGCGGATACTAAGCCGGCTAACCATTAAGTTTAAGCTTCGCCTCTGCCTTGGCGATTATAGCTCGTACGGAACCTATAACATCCGGATTTACCGAAACCGATGTAATGCCCCAGGAAACCAGTTTCTCGGTAAGCTCCGGGTAGTCCGAGGGCGCCTGTCCGCAGATAGATGATGTAACTCCCATACTTTTCGAAACCTTGATAGCCCTTTCCAGGGCTATCATTACGGCTTCGTTTCTTTCATCAAAGGTCTTTGCCAGCCTTGCGCTATCACGGTCAATACCTAATGTAAGCTGGGTGAGGTCGTTGCTGCCGATGGAAATGCCATCAATGCCGACTTCCAGAAACTTTTCCATGATAAATATGTTGGATGGCACTTCAACCATCATCCATAGCTTAAAATCATCGGAGCGTTTTAATCCTTCTGACTCCAGGATATCTTTGGTTCGCCTGAGCTCATCAACGGTGCGTACAAAGGGAATCATAACCCACAGGTTTTTATACTTAATTCTTACCTTTTTTATAGCTTCTATCTCAAGCTTGAAGGTTTCAATATCCGTGATATAGCGAGAAGCCCCCCGATAACCAAGCATAGGGTTTTCCTCAACCTCTTCAAACTCATGACCGCCAACCAGTTCACGGTATTCATTGGTCTTGAAATCGGTAGTTCTATAGACTACCGGCCGCGGATTGAAGGCTTTGGCAAAGGTGCAAAGGCCGTCATAGAGTTTATCAATAAACTCGTTACCCCGCTTTTCCTTTAGCATATAGCTCGGGTGCTGGCCGATTTGGGCAACCATAAATTCGGCCCGCAGCAAACCAACGCCATCGACATTACGGGCGGCGATGCGGTCGGCAAGCTCAGGCTGTGCCAGATTAACATAAACCCTTGTTTTTGTTACAATTGATTCCTTGATGATGTTTGCCATCAGGGTGGTCGTTATTCTGCGGGCGACCTTACCGCTATAAACCTTACCGTGCGAGCCGTCAACGGTGATTATTTTCTTGTTTGAAAGTATTGTTGTTGCCTTATCGGCGCCGACAACGCAGGGAATGCCAAGTTCACGGCTGACGATGGCGGCGTGGGCGGTACGTCCACCGCGGTCGGTAACGATAGCCACTGCCCTTTTCATCGCCGGTACAAAGTCAGGGGTTGTCATATCGGCAACAAGAATGTCGCCGTCGAGGACACGGTCTATCTCAGAGGCATCATGTATTATCTTTACCGGACCTGAGGCAAGACCGGGGCTGGCAGACACACCGACAAGAATAGCTGGTGCTTGTATTTCGGGTTCTTCCTCGGCTGTTTCTTTAATGGTGGTTACCGGGCGGGTTTGGACGATATAGATATCGTCGCCTTCCTTCGCCCATTCAATATCCTGGGGAAAATGATAGTGTTCTTCAATACGCATGCCCAGCTTAGCTATACGGATAATATCGTCATCGGTAATTTTTTGTTTTTCATGGGCTGAATCCGCTACCGGTTGCCAGGTATTTATTTCTTTAATTGTAATATCCGTATTCATAGCCAGCTGGCGCTTCTGCAGGCTTATTCTTCTGGAGATAATAGAAAGGTCCTTTTTATCTACAATATAAAGGTCTGGCGTTATCTCGCCTGAGACCAGCCCCTCCCCCAGGCCATAAATGGCTTCAATGATAATCTTTTCGGTATCACTTGTCACCGGTTCAACGGTAAACAAAACACCAGAGGTCTGGGAGGATATCATTCTCTGCACCGGAACAGCAATACCAACCTTAAAGTGATCAAAACTGTGTTGTATTCTGTAGTATATTGCCCGCGGCTCGAACAGAGACGCCCAGCACTTTTGAACGGATTCGACAACCTCATCCTCTCCCTGGATATTGAGATAGGTGCTTTGCTGGCCGGCAAAGGAGGCTTCGGGAAGGTCTTCGGCGGTTGCAGAGGAACGTACCGCTACCAGACCACGACCTAATTCATTATAAGCTTGCTTAATCTCACTGGCTAGTTCCGGAGGTATGGTAGATTCCATAATAACATTTTTAATTTCGAATGCAATCCGCTGCAGTTGTTTGCTCTTGTTTGGGTCAAGAGGTTCAAGCAAGGTGCGGATTTTACCGGTGATATTTGCTTTCTTCAGAAAGTTGTTGTAGACATCGACTGTTACAATAAAACCCGGGGGAACTGGAATATTCGCCCGGGTCATTTCGCCTAGATTGGCACCCTTGCCACCGACATAAGGAATATCATCTTTGGTGACCTCCTTAAACCAGACAATGCCTTTATCGCTTTTCTGCATAACGAAAACTGTCCTCCTAAGGCACAGAGTAACCCGGCTATAATATTAGTTTCAGTATTATACTACAATGTAACAAAGAGATGTCAAAATATCAACTTATTTAGTTGACAGCTTTGGCGATTAGAGAGTAAAATAATTCGTGCTGGTGAGACACAGGAGGGGCAAAGCATGTTGGAAATGACCATTGAGAGTATCCGAGTCGGGTTGATGAATCCAAAGCTTACACTGCATAACTCGCAGTATGTGGTTATGCTGAAAGAGAAAGAAGCAGAGCGTTATTTACCTATCTTTATCGGACCGGCGGAGGCGAATGCGATAGCTATAAAACTGAGGGGAGAGACTTTACCCAGGCCATTGACACATGACCTGTTGCGAAATGTAGTTGAGGTGTTGGGGGCTTCTGTCAATTCCATAAAAATAAGCGACCTTATGAATGATACCTTTTATGCCAAAATCATTCTCAATGTCGAAGACGGGCAGATAGAGGTAGACGCCAGGCCCAGTGATGCACTGGCACTGGCGGTAAGAGTAGAAGTACCAATTTATGCCGAGGAATCGGTTCTGGAAAAAGCAGGTATATCACTGGATAAGGTTGAAGAGGCTGAAAGAATGGCTACAGAGGATAAGGAAACGGGAGAAGAAGGGAAAGGCAAAAAAACAAGCGAAGAAGAATTGAAAAGGCTATCAGCCTTCAGTGACTTTATAGATGGACTTGACATGGAAGGCTTTGATAAAAATAAGTCTTGATTATAGATTAACAGCTTGATAGCTGATTGACCCGAATGGGGTAGTTTTGATATTATTCTATCTGTGGGTGGTGGGGTTGTTATGCGTAGATGGCAGGCAGCCTTAAATATAATTGGTATCGGTTGGTTTATCGGGCTGGCTATTCTGATGGGAGTGCTTGGAGGGCTGTGGTTGGATAACAAGTTAAACACACAGCCCCTTTTTATAATAGTAGGCTTATTATTTGGATTTATAGTTGCGGTTTATGGCGTTTATCGGATGCTGTTACCTCTATTTAAGAACAAGGAAGATAAGGAGGGCACATAGTGTCTGAAGAGCCTAAAAAGAAAAAGGGCTGCTTGGGTTGCTCCTTACCGATGTTAATCGGGCTTACGGTTGTTTTCCTTGCTTTACTCATAGTTAGTTTTGTCGCCGGTCCTCTGGGCCAGAACCTTTTGGGTGACATTGGTCTGCCAGATTGGCTAAGTGTTCCTCAGCCGATCCCTGAGCTGCCGGCAGAAGTGGTCCTCCACATTTTCGGATTCCCCATTACCAATAGTGTTATTGCCGCCTGGATAACGATTATATTCCTGGTTGGCTTCTCATATGTCGTAACCCGCCGTATGAAGATTATACCGGGTAGATTACAGGCTGCCTTTGAATTTCTGCTCGGCTGGCTATATAACCTCTGTACCAGTGTTGCCGGCGAGGAAAACGGGCGCAAATTTTTTCCTATAGTAGCCACCATTTTTCTCTTCGTCGGTTTTAATGCCTGGCTGGGTTTATTGCCCGGTTTTGGTTCGATAACGGTAAATACTGCTGAAGGTGGGGTGCATCTGCTTCGCCCGGCTAATACTGATATCAATATGCCCCTGGCTCTAGCCCTGGTATCCTTCGTCTTCGTTGAGTTCACCGGTATACGTAAGCTCGGTAAAAGTTATATGAAAAAATTCATTAATGTAACAGAGTTTAGGCGTGGATTGAGCCAGGTATTCCGAGGTAATATAAAATCTGGTTTTCTTGGGATGTTTACCGGAGGGATAAATATCTTTACCGGTCTCCTGGAAGGCTTTACTGAATTCATCCGCATTATCAGTCTCACCTTCCGACTTTTTGGCAATATGACTGCCGGTGAGATTCTGCTCTTGGTGGTCGCTTTCCTTATTCCCTGGCTGTTTGCAGTCCCATTTTATGGCCTTGAACTACTTATAGGTTACATACAGGCACTTATTTTTGCCGGACTGACCCTTATTTTTGTTACTGTGGCTGTTATTCCGCATGAGGGAGAGGCGCACTAAGCAGGAACTATGCTGCTTATATAAAAATATTTTATGAAGGGGGTTAAAAATGGATCCTGAAGGATTAAAGTTGCTGGCGGCTGGTATCGCAGCTGGTTTTGGGATGTTGGGGCCTGGCATAGGGCTGGGACTAATTGGTTTCGCTGCTTTACAGGGGATTGCACGTAATCCTGAAGCAAGAGGGCCAATATTTACCAATATGATCCTGATTGCAGGCCTCACAGAAGCTATAGGCATATATGTTTTGATTGTAGCCATTCTACTGGCTATGATTGTATAGCAATAAGGTGAGCCGCCATAAATTGGGGAGATATTAAAGGCGGTATTCCGTTGGTTATAAGTATTCTTATAGGAGCAGTTGTTGCAGCGATAGCGGTTGCCCGTGTGTTATTTGTTGCTGTAACCCTGCTCTTGTGAAAGCTTTGATGCGGATGGCAAGAAATAACCATTCATGGGGGTAAAAAATGGAAGGTGGACTAGGTAGTCTGGGCATAAACGTATCAACATTAATAGCACAGGTTATTAATTTTGTTATCCTGTTTGGCCTGCTTTACTTCGTGGCTTATAAGCCAATTTTGCGTATGTTTGATGAGCGTTCAAAACGGGTTAAAGAAAGTATAGATCAGACTGAATATATAAAAGAACAGGCGGGGCTGGCGGAGAAAGAAACGGCAAAGCGCATACAGCAAGCTAGTAAAGAGGGACAGAAGATAATACAAAGGGCAGAACAGGCTGGCGATGAGGCAAGGCAGAAAGCAAAGGAAGAAGCCTTGGTAGAGGCCGAAAGGCTGGTTACCAGAGCGCAGGCTGCAATACAGAGGGAGCGTGATGAAGCTGTGGCTGATTTGCGGCATCAATTTGCTGATTTGACGGTGCTGGCTGCAGGCAAGGTAATAGACCGAACGCTTGATAAAGAGGCACACAAAAAGCTCATTGAAAAAACACTTGAAGAGAGTTCAGGTATAAAATAAGGTAAGTAATAATAATCGGAGGCCGTAGCTGTGGCTAAAAAGGGTTCTGCCCGACGATATGCCCAGGCAGTTTTTGAACTGGACGGTAAAAAGAATATAAACGACAGGCAGTCTGAACTGGAAGAGGTTGCTAAACTGGGTCAGGATGCAGAAATAATCGCGTATCTTAATAACCCAAAGGTTAGTTTTGATGATAAGATTGGTTTGTTACATGACAGATTAAGTGATGTAACAAAAACGGTACTGAACCTGGTTTACCTGCTGATTTCAAAAGGCAGGGTGAGCATGCTGCCTGATATTGCTGATGAGTACCGGCATCTGGTCGATGAGCACAATGGTATTGAGCGAGCTGATGTTACTACTGCGATACCAATTGATGACAAAGATAGGCAAAATTTAAGCGAAAAACTCAGTGATATAACCGGAAAAAAGGTGATTATAGAATCCGAACATGTTGACCCTGATTTAATCGGAGGGATTATAGTAAAAGTGGCTGGTAAGCTGATAGATGGCAGTACCCGGGGTCGACTGGCAGAACTTAAAAAAGAGATGATTTAAGCCAATAAGCTGGTAGGAGGTGGCTGAATTGACAGCTAAAGAACAGGATATTGTATCCGTTATAAAAAAGAAGATAGAGCAGTTTGGTACGCAAATAACCATGGTTGATGTAGGTAACGTGGTATCAGTGGGAGATGGCATTGCCCGAATCCATGGACTGGCCGGGGCTAAGTATAATGAACTGCTTCAGTTTCCAGGTGAGGTTATGGGTATTGCGCTTAACCTTGAGGAAGACAGCGTTGCCGCCGTTATCCTGGGCGATGATTCGGGTATTAAAGAAGGTGATGAGGTACGCACCACAGGGCGTATTGCCGAGATACCGGTGGGTGATATGCTGATCGGCCGGGTTATAGACTCGCTGGGTAGACCCCTGGACGGCAAAGAAGCTATAAAAGCAAAACGAACACGTCCCCTGGAACGAGTTGCTCCTAACGTAGTCGCCCGCAAGTCGGTGGATACGCCGGTGCAGACCGGTATCAAGGCAATTGATGCCATGATACCGATTGGCCGGGGACAGAGAGAGCTGATCATCGGTGACCGCTCTACGGGAAAAACGGCTATAGCACTGGATACCATAATCAACCAGAAGGATGGTGATTTAACCTGTATCTATGTTGCTATCGGCCAAAAGGCTTCAAAGGTGGCACAGGTAGTAGCAAAACTGGAAGAATACGGTGCTATGGAACATACTATTGTTGTTGCCGCCAATGCTGCGGATTCGGTAGCATTGCAATACCTGGCTCCCTATGCCGGCTGTGCTATAGGTGAAGAAATTATGGAGCAGGGTAAAGATGCCCTTATAATATACGATGACCTTTCAAAGCATGGCTGGGCTTACCGCCAGCTGTCGCTGTTGTTGCGCCGTCCGCCAGGCAGGGAAGCTTATCCGGGCGATGTATTTTATCTGCACAGCCGTTTGCTGGAAAGGGCAGCCAAACTGAATGAAGAAAATGGGGGCGGTTCCCTTACGGCATTGCCCATTATCGAAACACAAGCCGGTGATGTATCGGCTTATATCCCGACAAATGTAATCTCTATTACAGATGGTCAGATTTACCTGGAAACAGACCTTTTCAACGCCGGCATAAGACCGGCACTGAATATCGGTATATCGGTATCCCGTGTCGGCAGTAAAGCCCAGACAAAGGCAATGAAGAAGGTAGCCGGTAAATTGAAGCTGGCAATGGCGCAATACCGAGAGCTGGCTGCCTTTGCGCAGTTTGGAACCGCAGAGCTGGATAAAGCAACAAAAGCACAGATTGAACGCGGGCAGCGAATTACAGAAGTATTAAAACAACCCCTTTATGTCCCAAAGTCGCTTGAAGAGCAGATTATAATTCTGTATGCCGCCATAAATGGCTATATTGACGATATAGCGGTGAATAAGGTGGTTGAATTTGAAACAGCTTTGGTGAAATCTATGAATACAATGTATGCAGAGATAGGCAAGGATATAAAAGAAACAAAAGACCTAGGCGATAAAACAGAAGAAAAGCTAAAGGCGGCAATTGAGGAATTCAAGAAGGGTTTTTCTGCCGAATAATTTCTATAAAACTTTAAAAAGCAAGGGGTGTTTTTAAAAAATTGGCTAATATTCGTTTAATCGGGCGGCGGATAAAGGGCGTCAAGAGCACCGCCAAGATAACCAGAGCTATGGAGATGATAGCCGCTTCAAGGATGAGGCGGGCTCAGGAAAGCGGCGTGGCCGGCCGTCCTTACTCGGAGAAGATAACACAGGTAATATCAGCCTTGGCGGCATTGCCCGCAGAGGGTAGAGAATTGCACCCCTGCCTTCAGCGCCGCAGACCGGTAAAAAATATTACCCTGGTACACATAACACCTGACCGCGGGTTGGCCGGTGGGCTTGTTAGCAACATAAATCGTAAAACAGCCGCCTTTATACTGGAGAAAAATACACCGGTAAACGTGATAGCACTTGGCCGGAAAGGACTTGATTTTCTAAGACGGACAGGGCAGAACGTAACCGCAGAGTTTACCGGGTTTGGCGATCGCCCCACCCTGATTGATACACTGCCGATATCGCATATTATTATTGATGACTACAGCAATGCCGTTATAGATGAGGTTTATCTGGCTTATACCCAGTTTGTAAATACTATGGTTCAGAAGCCGGTTATAGAAAAGATACTGCCTGTTGAGCCTGCACCCATACCGGCAGCTGAAAACGTTGATTATATATACGAACCGGATTCAATTAAGGTTCTGGGCGGTCTTCTGCCGCGTTTTGTAGAAATGAAGGTATATCATCATATTCTGGAGTCAATCGCCAGTGAACAATCGGCACGGATGGTAGCTATGCGTAACGCTACCGAAAATGCCAATGAGCTTATTGAAGATTTAACACTTGCTTATAATAAGGCACGCCAGGAAATGATTACAACGGAGTTACTTGATATTACCGGTGGCGCCGTAGCGATAGAATAGGAGGCTATTATGGCTAAGGGAAAAGGTAAAGTAGTACAGGTTATAGGTTCGGTGGTAGATATTGAATTCCCCCCAAATGAACTGCCGTCCCTTTTTAATGCCATTGAGATTCAAAAAAACGGCGAAAAGCTGGTACTTGAAGTCCAGGGGCATACCGGCAATAACTGGGTACGCTGCCTGTCTTTGTTACCCACGGATGGGCTTAACCGGGGCGCTGAAGCAGTAGATACCGGAAGGCCGATTACAGTACCTGTAGGTAAGCCTTGTTTGGGAAGGCTTTTTGATGTTATGGGGCAACCGCTTGATAATCTCGGCGAGGTTAAAGGTGAGGATAACTGGCCTATCCATCGAAAGCCACCGGCTTTTGATGACCAGGAAACAACCACCGAAACCATGGAAACAGGTATTAAGGTAATAGACCTGATTGCACCCTTTGCCAAAGGAGGCAAGATAGGTGCATATGGAGGAGCCGGCGTCGGCAAGACGGTTATTATTATGGAGTTGATTCGTAATATAGCTCATGAGCATGGTGGTTTTTCAGTCTTTGCCGGGGTTGGCGAAAGGTCTCGTGAAGGAAATGACCTGTGGCAGGAAATGAAGGAAGCCGGCGTGCTTGATAAGACAGTCATGGTATTCGGGCAGATGAACGAGCTGCCGGCGGTACGTCTGCGCATCGGGCTGACCGGGCTGACAATGGCCGAGTACTTCCGCGATGTTGAACACCAGGATGTCCTGCTGTTTATAGATAATATATACCGTTATACCCTTGCCGGAATGGAGGTTTCGGCTTTGCTTGGGCGCATGCCGTCGGCGGTGGGTTACCAGCCTACACTGGCTACAGAAATGGGTGACCTGCAGGAAAGAATTACTTCAACGAAGCAGGGTTCAATTACATCCTTCCAGGCAATATATGTACCGGCGGACGATTATACCGACCCCGGAGTGGTGGCAACATTTGGCCATCTGGATGCCGTAGTTGCGCTGGAAAGGTCTCTGTCAGAGCAGGGTCTATATCCGGCGGTAGACCCGCTATCCTCGAATTCACGCATGCTTGACCCCAATATAATAGGTGCGGATCATTATCAGGTAGCCCGCGAGGTGCAGCAGGTGCTTCAGCGTTACAAGGACCTGCAGGATGTAATTGCCATTCTGGGCATAGAAGAGTTGAGTGAAGAAGATAAGCTTATCGTAGCCCGCGCACGCAAGATACAGAGATTCCTAACTCAACCAATGTTTGTTACCGAGGTATTTACAGGCCGTCCCGGAAAGTATGTTCCGCTGGCGGAAGCCATTCGTGGCTTCAGAGAGATACTTGACGGCAAGCATGATGACCTGCCAGAGCAGGCTTTTTATATGGTAGGTGTAATTGAAGAGGCAGTTGAAGCAGCCAAGAAGCTGCAGGAGTAATTGAAAATTGCCCGTGATATACAGGTGGTTAAAGAAATATGGCTACTATAAAGATTGATGTTGTTACCGCTGAGAAAGTGGTCTATTCTGACGATGTCGATATTGTTATTGCTCCCGGTATTGAAGGGCAGCTGGGGATTTTGCCGCAACACTCTCCTTTAATGACGATGCTGCAACCTGGCGAGTTGATAGTCAGGAAAGGGAATGAAGAATTCAGCCTGGCTGTTTCCGGTGGTTTTCTTGAAGTGCGACCAGACAGAGTTATAGTACTGGCTGATTCAGCGGAGAGGGCTGAAGAGATTGATATAGCCCGCGCCGAGGAAGCCAAAAGCCGTGCCGAAAAGCGTATGGAAGAAAAATATGCCCCCGAGGTTGATAGCGCCAGGACTGAGGCAGCACTGCGCCGCTCGCTTATACGGCTAAAGGTAGCTAGAAGACGCAGAAAAAGGCGGCCTGAAGTTTAGCAAGCACATATCATGCTTAAATAATTATTTAAGCATTCTATTATAGAAATTGAAAGCCTTTCCAATAGATACAGCAATAAAAAGCCCGCTCTTAATATAAGGGCGGGCTTTTTGAATTCTAGATGGAAAAAGGGCATAATCCATTACCAAATAAATCTGAAAATGGACAGATATTTGACGGGATGAGTAAAATTACCGGTTACTCGAAAGATTAGATAATTTCAAGAGAGACTCTGGTGCCTGCTTTAGCAGCCTTTACCCTTATAAGGGTGCGTATCGCTTGGGCAATCCGACCCTGCTTACCGATAATACGGCCCTTGTCCTCATCAGCAACCTGCAATTTGAGAACTATTCCTTCTTCGGCTTCTTCTTCGGTAACCACTACATCATCAGGTGCGTTTACTAATGATTTGGCGATGTATTCTACTAGGTCTTTCATGATTTCTCCTTTGCTGCCTTAAACTTATCCATAATACCTGTTTTGGTAAGGAGTCTACTGGCAGTGACAGTTGGTTGTGCTCCCTGCTTCAGCCATTTCAATGCTTGCTCTTCGTCTATAACCACCGTCTCCGGGTCGGTAAGGGGGTCGTAATGACCGATAATGCTTAAAAACGCCCCGTTTCGAGGGGAGCGGGAATCGGCAACAACCAACCGATAACTTGGCTTTTTTGGGGCGCCTACTCGTCTGAGTCTTATTTTTACCATTTTATATTTTTTCTCCTCGTTATTATGCAATAAAGAATATATAGATGTCAATAGCGGGATAGATAAAATACAAATGTTCATTTGTAACACTGCCTGAGTAATCGTTATAATTGAAAGTATGAAGGCAAAGAAGTTGCATGACTGGAAAATCAGTGTTCACAAAGCGAAGGAAATACAAAAGCAACTGGTGTCAAAAGTATCTAGAAACGGTGAGGTTGTTTCGCCGAAGTATATCGCCGGTGTGGATATTGCCGCCGGCAGAGCTAATGAGATGGCTCAGGCGGCGGTCGTGGTTTTAAGTTATCCTGAAATGCAGATGGTTGAATTTGCAAAGGCACAGGGAAGGCTTGAATTACCCTATATACCGGGGCTTCTGTCTTTCAGGGAATCACCGCTGATATTGGATGCCTTCTGCAAAATTAAAACCTCACCTGACATAATAATGATTGACGGTCAGGGGATTGCCCACCCGCGCAGGCTGGGCATTGCGTCACATCTGGGTTTGCTGCTTGATAAAACAACTATCGGTTGCGCCAAGTCACGGCTGTGCGGCAGCAGCCTGATGCCCGGTGATGAAACAGGTAGCTATGCGGAAATAACCGATAACGGTGAAATCATAGCTGTAACCCTGAGGACAAAAACAGGGGTGAAGCCATTATATATTTCAATAGGACATAAAATTAATCTTGAAAATGCGGTATACTGGGTAATGCGATGCTGCCGTGGATATCGCCTGCCGGAACCAACCCGCCTGGCGCACCTGGTGGCTGGCGGAAAACTGAATTAAAAAACGAGAGGGAAAATGAGAGAGCTAAAAAGTAGAATAAAAGAACTGAAGCAGAGAATATCGATAGCAATGGTGCGTCTTTGACATTGCCGACAAAGAAAAAGAACTAAAGAAACTGGAGAATAAAGCAACAAAACCGGATTTCTGGCAAGACTCGAATAAAGCAAAGGTGGCTATGCTCCGTCTGGCTGAATTGAAAAAGGCGGTTGAAAGGTGGCGGAGGCTGGAAAAAGAGGCAACTTATATCTCCGAAGTAATTTCTATGGAATTCGAGGAGGAGGAGGAAGCTTCGCTGGACAAGGAGATTCGGGCTGAAGTTGACAGGATATCCTCAAGCCTGGAGGAATTTGAGTTCCAGATGGATTTTAGTGATAAATATGACAACCATAATGCAATATTGGCAATCCATGCAGGAGCCGGCGGTGTTGAATCACAGGACTGGGCGGAGATGCTGCTCAGAATGTATCTGCGCTGGGCTGAACGTCGCGGATATGTAGCTAAAATACTGGATACAACACCTGGCGAAGAAGCCGGAATAAAAAGCGTTATGGTTGAGATTAGCGGTGATTACAGCTTCGGCTATCTGAAATCGGAGCACGGTGTACACCGCTTGGTAAGGCTTTCCCCATTTGATGCCGATCATGGTCGGCATACATCTTTTGTCCTTGTAGAGGTTATGCCGGAAGCAGAAGAAGATGTTGACCTGAGAGTATTACCTGAAGATATAAGAATTGATACCTTCAGATCCAGTGGCCCCGGGGGGCAGCACATGCAGAAAACAAGCAGTGCTGTTAGAGTAACCCACCTGTCCACAGGAATCGTGGTTATCTGTCAGAGCGAGCGCTCTCAACTAAAAAATAAAGAACATGCAATGATGGTTATGAGGGCTCGTTTACTCAAGATAGAAATGGCAAGAAAAAGAGAAGAGAGAAATAAACTAAAGGGTGAACATATAGTCGCCGGTTGGGGCAATCAGATAAGGAGTTATATACTCCACCCGTATAAAATGGTAAAAGACCACCGTACTGACTACCAGATGAGTAATACGGATACGGTGCTGGATGGCGAGCTGGACGGATTCATAAACGCATATTTGAGAGCCGGTTTGGGTAAGGATGATGACTAAAAAAATAACTACCCTGCTAATAGCTGTAAGCCTATTAATAGTTTTAATAAGCTCGGCAGTAGTTAAAGCTGATGATGGAATAAGGATAACGGAAAGCTCGGTTGAAGTGGCATTCCCATACCAGATTGTTTTTAGAATAGAAGCTGAAAGTGATGCAGATATAGAAGATATCCGCCTCCATTATCAGGTTGACCGTGACCATTTTGCCGTGGTAACCAGCGAAATAATAATTGAGTTCATTCCGGATACCGAAGTAGCCGCCGGCTGGACATGGGATATGATAAAGAGTGGCGGGCTGCCAACCGGTACAAACATAGAATACTGGTGGACGGTAACGGATGCTGATGATGAAAGAATTGAAACGGAAAAATACAGCATTCAGTTTAATGACGGGCGTTATAAATGGAGCAGCCTGACAGAAGGAGACATAACAATATACTGGTATCAGGGCGATGAAGATTCTGCATGGCAGCTCATGGTTGTGGCGCAGGAAGCACTGGTCAGGCTGGCGGCAGATACCGGTGCTAATCTACAAAGACCTGTCCGTATTTATATCTACGCCAGTGCCCAGGACCTCCAGGGAGCGATGATATTCCCGCAGGAATGGACCGGGGGAGTAGCCTATACTACATATGGAGTTGTGGCTATTGGTATTAATGCAAGTAATTCGGGCTGGAACAAGAGAACGATCGTCCATGAGCTGACCCACCTTGTTACCCAACAGATGACATATAATCCCTATAATTCAATACCTGTATGGCTAAATGAAGGGCTGTCAATGTATGCTGAGGGGGAGATAGAACCTATATTTGAAAGTTATCTGCAGCAGGCTGTATTAAATGATGAGATGATTTCAGTGCGTAGCCTGGCAAGTCCCTTCCCTGCGGATGCACAGCTATCTTATTTATCTTATGCACAGAGTATGAGCATCGTTGATTTTCTCATTGATAGCTACGGGCAAGAGAAAACGTCTGAATTACTTAATACATTAAAACAGGGAAGCAGCTATGATGAGGCGTTGATAACGGTTTATGGATTTGATATGGATGGACTTAACGACCGGTGGCGGGATTATATTACTGTAGTATACGGGTGAGCATTGGGGAAAAACTAGCTCAATTAACTGCATTATCTATGCTGGCGGCAACAGCCATGATGCTTTTGTGGCTAGTTATTGGAAATGGTAAAAGAGATAGAAATGAAAAAAGAGTCCTTTACAATACATGATTTACCTGTTTCAGAGAGGCCAAGGGAAAGGCTGCAAAAATATGGCGCAGAATCGCTATCAGCACAGGAAATACTGGCTTTGATACTGGGGCGTGGTATTTCCGGAGAGTCTGTTATGATAACCGCCCAGAGGTTGCTGGCAAAGTTCGGCAATTTAAAGACACTTGCCGGTGCCTCACTGGAGGAATTGTCGCAGGTAAGAGGAATTGGCCTTGCTAAAGCGTCTCAGATTAAAGCTGCCTTTGAGCTGGCCGGACGGCTGGAAAGATATGCGGAAGATGACAGGAAACCATTGCTCAAAACACCGGAGAATGTTGTCGAGCTTATAAAAAGTAGCTTGAAGGGCAAAAAGAAGGAACACTTCATCGTGGTTTTGCTGGATACCCGAGGCCGTTTGATAAAAGTTGTCCAGATTTCGGTAGGCAGCCTGGATAGCAGTATCGTTCACCCCAGAGAAGCATTTAAAGAAGCAATATCAGCCAGTGCCGCATCGGTTATACTGGCGCATAACCACCCATCGGGAGACGATAGACCATCGGAAGATGACATAATATTAACAAAAAGGCTGGTTGATGCCGGGGAACTGATGGGAAT
>JBDRFC010000048.1:0-9026 GCA_043819155.1 Chloroflexota bacterium
TGGCTCGGCGTATCATAATCTCAAGACCTTCTCTGGTATTGTCGAACTTGAATTTATCCCGGGTGGTGAAATCCTGAGTAATGGCCACGGCGGCATGTCTCTTTTTGTGAGGGTCAATCCCTATAATCAGGTATCCCTCAGATACTTGCTTTCGTTTCATGGCTGCGGTATTCTCCATTTGTGATGGCTCCTTCTACTTTTGATTTGGTGCTTTTACCCATGCACCTTTCTATTGTAGCCGGAGTCATCTCCTTTGGTTATTCCATATACTAATCCAGCGGATTGTTTAATTTCCATAATCAGATTATTCCAAGAGTGAAAAACATCACTAAAGTATTGACAACACCTATGTCGGGGAGTAGATTTAGCCTAAATTTTAAAATAAAATCAGGGAATAAAGTGGATTAAGGAGTTGAAATGAGCAAAAAAAGCAAGCAAAAGATTGGTTATTCTTGAGAAGACCACCAGCGTTTCTGGACCCAATCAGAAGGCTGTTTGAACCCCCTCGAAAACTCATTGAACCCTACGTCAAAAAAGGTCAAGTAGTTGCCGACCTTGGTTGTGGTTCAGGGTACTATACGCTTCCCTTGGCTGAACTCGTTGGTCCTGAAGGAAAGGTCTATGCTGTTGATTTGGGGGAAAACTGCATCCAAGCATTAGAGAAAAAGGCAGATAAAGGTGATCACCAAAATGTCGAAGCACACGCTTCATCTGCGTCCGACTTGAGCTTTATAAAAGACAGGTCAGTTGACTTCGTTTTTGCCAACGGCTTATTGTGATCAATGGCTTACGACAGACAGTTGTCTGTAAGCGAAATAAAACGAATCCTCAAGGCAAAAGGGCAGGCATACCTTAGCCTGGGTGCTGGTCCTCCTTTTGGCTTTGTGGACAAAGAGGAGTGGGAGCAGATACTTAAAGAATTCAGAGTCGAACAAGGCGGTAGTTACAAAGAGAAGTGGGCTGTGGTATCTGTAAAACAGGAGTAGTTTGAAACATTAAGAGGTATATCTGTGCATAACTCGATAGGTCTTTGTTATTTTCAGCCCTAAATTAAAACAGGAGGTGAACTTATGGCAAATGATAAACCTAAAGAAAAAGTCTATGTCGGTGTGGATGTCGCCAAGAGTACTCTGGACGTGGCGGTCACTGATTCTGAAGAGGCATGGCAATTTGCCAATAACGATAAAGGCATCAGCCAAGCCGACCGCCTACCGGTGGTAGTCATCAATCCACGTCAAGTGCGTGACTTCGCCCGTGCGACCGGTGCTCTGGCCAATACTGATACCATTGATGCCCGAATAATCGCTCTCTTTGGCGCACGGGTAAAACCGCAGATAAGGCCCCTGCCAGATAAGAAGGCCCGCGACATGAGAAGCCTTCTTGCACGCCGCCGTCAGCTTGTCGAAATGCTTACGGCAGAGCACAACCGGAAACTGAGGGAGCTTGACAAGATTAATTCATTTAGCCAAAGTGTCGGTAAACAAGTTGTGCCTTAAATGCTGACGACACACAGTAAGCAAACTTGGGAATCAGCTTCATGTTGCCTTCTTTTATATTTTACTAAATTTTCGTTATTTGTCAATCGAAAGTGTATGTAGTCAGCGACAGTGGGACAATTTGGACCTTTGAAGTAACGGGCACTTTAGAGGCCATTGCCCTGTTCCCTGGCGGTTCTATTATAGTCCTTTCTTATCTGTAATGTCCTGCTCTTTGCCTCCTTCCTTTTCTGGATTATTTCAAGATAAAGATGAATATGTCAGAGAAACTGGATAAAAAGCTTGAGCAGGCCAGAGAAGAGTTAAACAAAACGGAGCAAGAGAATAGAGAAAGCTAAAATTCTAAGGGGGGCATTTGGCACATATCGACCTGAACAGCGTTGTGCTTAAATACCTATCTCCCTTATCAGGCAGTATCACTACAATGGTGCCAAAATCAATTTTTTTAGCTATCCGGAGAGCGGCTGATACCGCGGCACCGCTAGACATACCGACAAATAACCCTTCTTTCATTGCAAGTAATCTTGCTGTTTCAAATGCCTCACCATCCTCTACCACTACCTTTTCGTCCAGTCTCTCCGGTTGGTATATAGTAGGAACTATTGACTCATTCATGTTCTTAAGCCCCTGAATTGTATGCCCTTTTGTGGGCTCAACACCAACAATTCTTAACGCCGGTTTCATCTCCTTCAGGTATTTACCAGCCCCCATAATTGTTCCCGCTGTCCCCATACCTGCAATGAATATATCTATTTCTCCCCCGGTTTGAGTAAAGACTTCAGGGCCGGTGGTTTCATAATGAGCCAGGGTATTGTTCTTGTTCTCAAATTGGTTGGGCATATAATATTTCTCCGGTTCCTCATTCAGTGCTTTATGTGCAGCCCTAATAGCCCCATCTATTCCTTCTCGTGCTGGGGTAAGGATAATTTCGGCACCAAGCGCCGTAAGGATATGTTGTCGCTCTATGCTGACACATTCCGGCATATAGAGCTTCACCCTGTATCCCTTTGCCGCACCTATCATGGCTAATGCAATGCCCGTGTTTCCTGAGGTCGGCTCAATGATTGTTTTCTCTTTTACAAGCTCCCCGGTCTCCTCAGCTTTTTTAATCATATAGTAAGCCGGGCGGTCTTTTACCGAACCCCCTGGATTACTTCCCTCCAGCTTACCAAGAATTTTTACCCGTGGATTCCCATTCAAATTAACCAATTCAACCAACGGGGTATTTCCAATTGCTTTCAATATACTCATCTTGCAAGCCTCTTACCCTATCTTAACTATTAATTATAGGAGGATTAGCTATAATTGTCTAATATAAATCTATAATCTGCTATAAATCGGTTCGACTGGATGGTTAACTATAGCAAGAAGAATGATTGCAGGTCATTGGTTTCTAGCTGTTAATTGTATAGATTCTATTTTAGGATTATAATCTTCTTTATATTAAATTCATGGAGACGAAGCTACGAGTAATATAATCGTAACCAAAAAGCTTACCAAGTTTTATGGCAAAAGCCGAGGCGTTGTCGACCTTAACCTTGAGGTAAACAAGGGTGAGATATTCGGTTTTCTGGGACCCAACGGTGTCGGCAAAACGACTACAATTCGCCTATTGCTCAACCTGATTCACCCCAACAGAGGACAGGCTGAGGTATTCGGTCTTGATAGCCAGCGCAATTCTCTTGAAATCCGCAGCCGTCTCGGTTATTTACCCGGCGATGTAGTCCTTTATGACGGTATGACCGGCGATGAATATCTGCGTCTTATGGGTAGTTTTCATAAAGGCAAGAACGGCCTTCGCCTGGGGGAAATAAGTGATTTGCTGGAGCTTGACCTATCACGTCAAACCAGGGCTTATTCTAAGGGGATGAAACAGAAGTTGGCTATTATTCAGGCATTTACGAATGACTCCGAACTGCTGGTACTCGATGAACCTACCCTTGGACTTGACCCCTTGGTGCAGCACAAATTCTATGACCTGCTAATATCGGAGAAAGCCCGTGGCAAGACCATTTTCCTTTCTTCGCATATTCTACTCGAGGTAGAGAGGGTTTGCGACCGGGTGGGTATAGTACGCGATGGCCAACTCGTTTCAATTGAAAATGTTTCCGACCTCAAGTTCAAGAAAGTGCGGCGCATGGAAATATCCCTGAGCCATGAAATACCATCTGAAGAATTTAAAATTGAGGGTGTTGAAATCATCGCCGTCAAGGGTACAAAAATACAGCTAAAAGTAATATCCGGAAACATAAAGAATATACTTACCCAGTTAAGTAAACTGCCTATTGAAGATATGGCTTTCCCCGAAGCTACCCTAGAGGATACTTTTATGGAGTTCTACGGAGAGGACAAGCAATGAGCATAAAGCTGTTCCTCAGTAATTTGAAGCTCAGCTACTGGGGGATTTTTGCCTGGGGCGTACTCATTTTCCTCTATGGAATACTTACAATGTATCTTTATCCCACAATGACCCAATCATCTTTAGATATTCTGGGTTATATCAATGCACTGCCGGATGCAATGAAGGCGGCTTTTGGTTATGAAGGCATAGACTTTACAAACCTGACCTTCACCCCGGAGGCATTCGCTACCCTGGAGTTCCTTGTACTATGGCCACTGCTTATTGGTATCTATGGTATCTTTGCCAGCATTAACATTGCCCGCGAAGCAGAGCGCGGCACTCTCGATCTTCTTCTAGCCCAGCCCGTCAGGCGTTATAAGGTGCTCATCAGCAAGTTTGCCGTTTTTGTCTTTGCCGCCTTGGTTATAGCCATCGCCTCTCTACTGGGTCTTCTTATTGGCACCTTAATTATAAATGAACCGGTTGATACCATGAGCCTAACGCTGGCTCTATTAGAAGCACTACTCCTCGTGCTTTCCTTTTCCAGCTTTACTCTGCTTTGTTCTGTAATCTTCCTCGAACCGAGGAAGAGCCTGCTGGTTGCAGGGTTATTTGTGGGTGGTTCATATATAATTAATTTTATGGTACCTATTCTAAGTCCATCGATAAGCTAGTTGCGCAATATATCGCTTTTCTATCACTACCGGCCCAACGAAATAGTGAACAGCGCCTCCCTTAACTGGACGGCTGTCTCCGTCTATGCCGGTGTATCCATCGTCTGTTTTGTGGCTGCTCTGGTCATCTTTCAGAAACGTGACCTTGTTACATAACCAGTATCCTCATTTTACCCTTCCTGTTCAAACTAATAATTTTGCCGTGCTAACCTTTCTGTCACACAATCGTTATATCTAACAGAGTACTGGGCTTAAATGCTTAAATACCCGATACAGGAGGATAAGTATGAAATTTAAAAGTTTTAAAACAATAGCTTCTATGCTAATTTTGGTGCTTCTTGCTACTATGATACCCGGTTGCCGCCCGGTTTTCGCAGCTGAAAGCTATGTTGCAATAATACCCAAGGTACTGCACAGCGGCCAGGCAGAAGAGCTTTCCCTGGCTCTTTTCAGCGGTGATAACCTGGCTTCGGGGGATGTTGAAGTCGCCCTCTTTGATGAAGGGGCAGAAATCTTCAAGGTTGAAACAAACATCTCCGGCAAAGGAATAATAAAACTGGACGTTTCCGATGTCGATAACGGCGACTACGAAATCCGAGTGAAAACCTCCGGTTTTGAGGATAAAGCTACAGTTAAAATAGAAAAGAGCTTCCTCACATTTTTAGAAACCGACAAACCCATCTACAAACCGGGGCAAACCATCCAGATAAGACTTATTACTCTTAACAATGAACTAAAGCCTCTTAAAGAACAGGTTACCATAGAGATTCTGGATGCCAAGGGGATAAAGATATTCCGCGATGAGCTAACCACCGACGAATACGGTATGGCAAGTTTAGAGATGCCATTATCCAATGAGCCCAACCTCGGCGTCTGGAAGATAATCGCCGAAACCGAAAACAGTAAAACGCAGCTTGATGTCAGGGTAGAGGAATATGTTTTGCCCAAGTATGAGGTAAAAATCGAGCTGCCCAAACAATGGTTCCTCGTAGGCGAAGCCATCGCCGGCAATGTTTCCGCCGAATACAGCTTTGGTAAGCCGGTTAAGGGTAATCTTGAAATAACAGCCTCCAGATATGTTGGGGAGTGGGAGGTATATGCCGTATTCTCCAAGGAAATAGACGGCGATGCCGATTTTGAAATCCCTGCCGTCGGTTATGTTGCCGGCACACCTGCATCAGGCGGTATGGGTAATGTCATACTTGATATCACCGTCAGGGAAAACGCTACAGGTTACGAGGAGAAGACGAGCACGTTGCTCACTGTCGCTCAAACCCCGCTAAATATACAGATAATACCGGAGAGCTCGGTATTTAAACCTGGCTTGCCCCTAAGCCTGCTCCTGGTCACCGAAACACCGGCTAACGAGCCGCTAGATGCTAAATTAAACGTCACAATAACCTATTTAAACGCCGATTATGAAGAAGAGGACACGCAGCAAAAAGAGGTAGATACCACCAACGGCACAGCCTTAATTGAGGTAATCCCACCCGATAAAGCAGTCGCCATGATAATAGAAGCCTTCGAGCTAACCCCGATATCTTCGGTACAACCGGCGCAGGCTGAAAAAATACTAACCGCCTCCTATTCTCCTTCTGGTAATTTTATCCACCTTGAGCAGATAAGCGAAGGCATTCCTGAAATAGGCCAGAACATAGCGTTCCGCGTTAATTCAACCAGGGAAGCGGCTAATTTCTACTATGAGGTCGTTTCCCGGGGTAGTGTCGTATTCTCCGATTTCACAAAGAGCAACACGATTTCCTTTGATGTTACGCCGCTTATGGCGCCTTCTTCCCGCCTTCTTGTATACCAGATACTGCCCAACAGCGAGGTAGCGGCGGACTACCTGCCCTTCAAGGTTACCGCACAATACCCTCACGATGTAAAGATTGAATTCAGTGATAACGAAGCAGCCCCCGGCGATGAAATTGAAATTAACATAGAAACAGATGGAGAAGCCAAAGTAGGCATATCTATCGTAGATAAATCCGTTTTTATTCTGGCTGAAAACCGCTTGAACCTACAGCAGGTATTTGATGAACTGGAAAGGCTCTATATGCAGCCTCAGGTAGAACTACACGAGGTAACAATCTACCCAACTATCGTTACAAAAGGAGCTATGGATATCTTTGATGATGCCGGGGTGGTTGTCCTCAGCAATAACGATATACCCGAAGGCGAAGATTACAATATGAAGGAATTACAAGGTGGTGTATTCTGGGATGGACTATGGCGTTTCTTTAACGGTGATGCCGTTTTGCAAAATGCCGAGGGGTTAATGCCACCCAAAGCCTCTCCAAGTGCTAATGGGCAAACCTCAGAGCTGGCTGATGTGGAAAGGGTAAGGCAGTTCTTCCCCGAGACCTGGCTGTGGGAGGAAATAACCGTGGACGCCGACGGTAAAATCTCAATACCTGTTACCGTTCCGGATACAATTACAACCTGGATGCTACACGCAGTCGCCATTTCTAAAGATACAGGCTTGGGTATGGCTGAAGATTCACTCATAGCCTTCCAGCCGTTCTTCCTTAAAGTTGATCTACCCTACTCTGCCATAAGGGGCGAGGAATTCCCGGTAAAGGTTGCCGTCTATAACTATCTTGAGCAGCCACAGGAAGTCCTCGTAGAGATAGATGAGGAAGGCTGGTTTGATCTGCTTGATGAAACCGCTAAAACAATAATCATAGGCGCCAACGACATCGGCGGCGTCGAATTTATGATAAAACCGGAAGGTCTCGGCATAAACGAGTTCAAGATAACCGCCCGCAGCACAGAGGCAGCCGATGCGGTTATAAAAACGCTGTTGGTTCAGCCGGAGGGCGTTCCCCGTGAATTCGTGGATAACCTAGTTCTGTCCGAAGATAATCCGCACATTCTGGACACCACTATCCCGGAATTCGCCATTGCCGATTCAGGCAGAGCCTATATTGCGCTGACCTCCAGCTTCCTGACCCAGACTATTGAAGGCCTGGAAGGGCTTATCCAGATGCCTTTCGGTTGTGGTGAGCAGAATATGATTGTCTTTGCCCCGGATGTCTATATCACCAAATATTTACAAGAGAGCGGGCAAATCAAGCCGGAGGTTATGGCAAAAGCAGAGAAGCTTATGATTACCGGTTACCAGAGAGAGCTCACCTATAGACGCAGTGACGGCAGTTTTTCCGCCTTTGGGCAGAGTGATGACGATGGCAGCCTCTTTCTGACCGCCTTTGTCCTTAAGAGCTTCGCCGAAGCCAGAGACCTTATCTTTATCGATGATACTGTTCTGGAAGAAGCTGCCGACTGGCTTAAGTCCCACCAGAACAGCGACGGCTCCTTTGAGCCGGTTGGTTTCGTCCACCATCAGGAGATGCTCGGCGGGCTTAACGGCAAAAACGCCCTGACCGCTTATACTGCCGTCGCCCTTATGGAATACGGGGAGAAAACCAGCTCTGCCAAAGCCATCGAATACCTCGAGGGGATACTGGATGAGCTGGACGACCCGTACACCTTGGCTATAACTGCCTATGCTTTTGAGCTTGCCGACAGCGATAGAAGTAACGACGCCTATAGTATGCTCATGGAACCTGCCATTGAAGGCGAGAATGGCCTGCACTGGGGCGGCAGCGATATTATAGCCAACGAGGAGATAGCTCCCGGATACCAAATACCGCACAACCAGAGTGCCGTTATAGAAACCACCGCCTATGCCACCCTGGCGCTTGTAGAGCATGGCGACGCCTTTAATGCCTCCCGTGCAGCCAAGTGGCTTGTATCGCAGAGAAACGCCTACGGTGGCTTCGGCTCAACGCAGGATACTGTTATGGCACTACAGGCGCTCACTCAGTATTCAACCGGCGCCCGTGCCGATGTTGACCTCACGATAACCATAAAAACATCGGAATCCAGCATAGAAAAGAGGATTACCCAAGAGAACTTCGATATCCTCCAGATTATTGAGGTGCCGATTAACGACCAAGTTGAGATTACCACAGAGGGCAAGGGTGAAGCCATTGCCCAGCTGGTCAGGCGCTTCAATCTGCCCCAGGCTGAAACCGGCGAAGATATCCTTAAGATAAATGTTGATTATGATACAACCGAGGTTGAGGTTAACGATCTGGTTACCATCTCTGTTGAGCTTGAGTTCAATCCGCCCCAGCAGATGGAAGCCGGCATGGTGGTGGTTGATATTTCAATGCCGACGGGTTTTACGCCGGTTATGGAATCAATTTCCGATATAGTGGAAAGCGAAAAGAAGATAAAACGCTATGAAACTGCCGGCAGGAAGGTTATTTTCTACATAGAGAACATGCTACCGGGTGATATTCTTTCTTTCAGCTTCAAGATGCAGGCAATGTTCCCGGTTAAAGCCAAGGGCGTCACCTCTATGGTTTACTCCTACTACCAACCGGATATCAAAGGTGAAACCCTGGGCGAAGAAGTTACTGTTAATTAATATTGTTATAGCTGTTAATAAGAAAAGAGGCTGGTTTTAAAGGATTGCATCCAGCCTCTTTTCATCTTCTTAATATATAG
>JBDRFC010000049.1:0-5056 GCA_043819155.1 Chloroflexota bacterium
CCTTCAGCAACTTGCAGTATATGATTTGCTTCACCAATAGAAAATTCTGGGGAAAATGCTATGTTTGCAAACATATTCCCAAGTATTCTTACCTTTTTCTCCTCGTGCTCATTTTTAGCTTTAATTAGAACTCCCTCGAAGATTTCATCTGCGTTTGACCTTCCGCTTTTCTTATCTTCGAAGAATCCATCATTTCTTGGTGTTTGACCGCATTTAAGACGTGATTCTATTTCTGAAATTGCAAATGTAGCAGCCGCACCTATTCGTGTCTGTTCACTATCTGATAATAGCCTATTTGCCATATCAGATAAGGTTTCTGTGACAACAACTCCAATAATGCCACCAATTGCAGCACCTACAGGTCCTCCGATAAGAAATCCAGATACTCCACCAGACGCAGCACCAGTAATTTTATTGCCTTTGGAAATTAAAGACTTTATTCTATCCTTATTCGAAGACATTTGTATGCTCCGTGATTTATTTGCCCTAAATCACAGCCCTCCGCTTGTGCCAGTCGGTTGCCTGCTGGTAGGCGTGGGCGATTTTTAATATCGTTTCTTCGGCGAAGGGCTTGGCGATAATCTGCAAGCCTATGGGTAATCCATCGGCGAAGCCGGCCGGGATGGAGATTGCCGGCAGCCCGGCGATGTTAATCGGCAGGGTGCAGACATCGCTTAAATACATCTGCAATGGGTCTTCAATCTTCTCACCAATTTTAAAGGGGACGGTGGGGGAGGTGGGGGTTACCAGTGCGTCGTATTTTTCAAATGCACTGTCAAATTCACGCCGGATGAGGGTGCGTACCTTCTGCGCTTTCAGATACCAGGCATCATAGTAGCCGGCGGAAAGGGCGTAGGTGCCCAGCATTATGCGTCGCTTGACCTCGGCGCCAAATCCATATTGGCGCGTTTTTTCCATTGCCTCCCACATATTCCCCGCATCTTTATAAGAGAAGCCGTATTTAACGCCATCGTAGCGTGCCAGGTTGGCTGAGGCTTCAGACGGGGCGATGATATAATAGACAGCCAGGGTGTAGGGGGTGTGGGGCAGGGATACCTCCCAGTCTATATTTGCCCCAAGCTCCTCCAGTTTGGCGATGGCGGCTTTTATGGCATCGGCTACCTCCGGTTGCATCCCCTCAACGAAGTATTCTTTGGGAATACCCAACCGCATCCCCTTTATATCACCGGTGAGGCATTTAGTGTAGTCGGGGACGGGCAGGGGCACAGCAGTAGAGTCCCTCTCATCAAAGCCGGCGATGGCATTCAGCACTATAGCCGCATCGGTAACATCCTGCGTCAAAGGCCCAATCTGGTCCAGCGAACTGGCAAAAGCAACAAGTCCGTAGCGGCTGACACGGCCGTATGTCGGTTTCAAGCCGGTAACACTGCAGAAGCTAGCCGGTTGGCGGATGCTGCCGCCGGTATCCGAACCCAGCGCATAGATAGCTTCACCGGCAGCCACTCCCGCCGCCGAGCCGCCGCTGGAGCCGCCGGGGACACGCTCTGAATCCCAGGGATTATGGGTGGTGAAGAAAGCCGAGTTCTCGGTGGAAGAACCCATGGCGAACTCATCCATGTTGGTTTTACCGACAACGACTACACCACAGTCATTAAGCTTTTCCATTACTGTGGCATCATAGGGCGGAATAAAGTTTTCAAGCATCTTCGACGAGCAGGTGGTGCGTACCCCTTTGGTGCAGATGACATCCTTTATCAGCGCCGGGATTCCATTAAGAGGACTGCCGTTACCAGAGGCTATCCTCTCGTCGGCTTGCTTTGCCTGCTTGAGCGCCAGCTCCTCGGTGATGGTTACGATAGCCTTTACACTAGGCTCAACCTTTCGTATTTGTTCCAGCGCTGCACGGGTCAACTCGCAGGATGAGACCTGCCTGCTCTTGAGAAGCTGCTGCGCTTCGTTAATGGTTAACTGTTTGCCATTTATCAATTTATACTCCTTAATCTGCTATCCTGCCCACCGGCATAATATACAGTGGCACTTCATTATCAGGTAATGCCATTACGTTTGCCACCTGGTCATCGTTAAAAGCACCGACGACTACCGTTCCCAGGTTCAGGGCAACCGCCTGCAGGTGGACATTCTGGGCAGCATGTCCCGCTTCCATATGCACGTATCTTATACCCCTTTCCCCGTATCTGTTTGTCGTCCTCTCGTATATTGCCGTAATGACGATATTTAACGATGCCTCGGTGATGGACTGCTGGTTTAAAGCCGCACCGGCAAGTGCTTTTCTATGCTTGCCATCAAGTACTTTTATAAGCTCATTTTGATGCGGATTGTATCTGTAAATGCCTTCGGCGACTCCCTCCACATCACCCACCACGATATATACTTCGAGGGGATAGGTGGCGCCGGCGGAGGGTGCTGCCCGAGAACCGCTGGAGTCTATTATTCCCTGTGCCGCCCATAAAAGCTGTGATACCTCCGGCAGGGTTAGGGTTTGGCTGGCATAGCTCCTTACTGACCTTCTATTGAGTATGGCTTTTTCAATAGAGGTATCACTTTTGTATTTCGGTTCTGGTAGTGTTATCTTAACCCCGTCTTCTAAAGGCGATGTACTGTTATCTGACGGGCTGTATTCCGAAAAATGTAGAGTAAGACAAAACATCGGCAATATGGCGAATAATTTTTTATTTATCATTGTTTAACCACTCTCCTCTACTTCACCTGATTCTCTCCAGGCCTCCCATCCCTCGCGGAACAGGAAGATGACGATTAACAGCCCGACTATCGGGTCTGCCTGCCAGAAACCGAACAGGTAGTTGGTGCCCAAGCCCAGCAGCAAAGCTACTGAAAGAAAAGCACAGGCCAGAGTCTCCCTGGCATCAGCAAGCAGGGCTCTGCTGCTTATCTTTTTACCTGTTTTATACTTCTGCCACGTTAATACGGGCATTATAATTATTGACAGGGTGGCTATTACTATTCCTGGCAGAGAAGGGTTTGGCATTTCCCCGGCTACCAGTTTCTCTGCAGATTCATACAATATGTAAGAACCGAGTATAAAGAAGGTAGCGGCAACAAGCTTTCTCGCCCTTTTTTCTATCCTTTCTTCGGCTTCAGCTGTTATTTTACCGTGTTGTCTGAGCCGCCAGATTAAAATCAGCCCGGAGAGCGATTCAATCACACTGTCCAGCCCAAAACCGACCAGTGCCACGCTGCCGGCGATACTACCGAATACAATTGAGGCTATAGCCTCAAAGACGTTGTAAATAACGGTAAAATATTCAAGGAAGAGGCCTTTTTTATATAATCTATCGGCATCAGTCATTTTTTAATCTGCGGTAAGGACAGCTGGAAGCAAGCCTCTATCACTCAAGCACAGCCCTTACCCTGAAGAATTCATTATCTCTATAAGGGGCATTAGCCAGCACTTCATCCTGTGACAGGGATGGTTTAATCCTGTCTTCTTTTAATACGTTTTTGAGGGGATTTGGCTGTGCCGTAGGTGGAATACCGCTGGTATCTACCTCCTGTAATGCCTCAAAGCTCTCCAGTATGTGAGACAATTGTTCACTGAGCTTGCTGACTTCGGCATCGGTCAACCCCATCTTGGCAAGTCTGGCAATGTGCAATACTTCATCTTGGCTTAATTTCATATGTTTCTCCTCAAAGCTTGCTGTGTTGCAATTATAACACCCGCTTTTGAATATCGGCAACAGAGATATCCTGATATAATAGGAGAAACAATGCGGATAGCAAGATGAACGGCAGACTTATTCTGGCTGTTGTCAGCACAATTCTGGAAGAGGCGGCGCTGGCTGTAATTGTGCTTGTCGGCTTGCCGGAACTGGGGATAGAACTGCACCTGGCTGTGCTTATTGTATTAATGGTTGTCTGGGCTGCCGTCGCCATTATTAATTACCAGGCAGGCAGCCGCGCCCTGAAAAGGCAGCCGATAGCCGGCCTGGGAACCATGGTCGGCAGCCGGGGCAGGGTGGTAAAACCATTACAACCGGAAGGTTTAATTAAAACTGGTGGCGAATTGTGGCAGGCAAAAGCAATTGATATGGATATAGATACCGGAACTGAAGTTATCGTCGTTGGGCAGGATAGAAAAATACTGCTTGTGCGTCCTCTCAGCTGAATAGTATTAAGACCTCTTCATTGTTAGTCATCGGCAGAGGTGATATAATTCCTATTTATAGTCAGCTTAAAGAATGGTAGAGTTGAAATGGAAGTTATTCCGGCAATAGATATAAAGGACGGCAGGTGTGTCCGCCTGTATCAGGGTGATTACACTATGGAAACGGTGTACTCTGATAATCCGGTGGAAATGGCAATCAAATGGCAGTCGCTGGGGGCGACAAGGCTGCATATTGTTGACCTTGATGGCGCTGACCTTGGTGTTCCCCGTAATCTGGAAGCCATAAAACGGATTAACGATGCAATCTGGATTCCGTTGCAGGTGGGTGGCGGTATCCGCTGTATGAAAACTATGGAAAAACTTCTCAAAATGGGTATTGACCGTATCATTCTGGGGACGGCTGCGGTTGAAGACCGGGAGTTTGTAAAGGAGGCATGCCGCCGCTTCGGTACATCTATTGTTATCGGTATCGATGCCAGAGATGGCAAGGTGGCAACACATGGCTGGAAGAGTGAAACGGAGCTTAACGCTCCTGATCTTGCCATGTCTATGGCAAAGCTCGGCGCCAGGCGCTTCATCTATACGGATATCAGCCGTGACGGCACGCTTACCGAACCGAATTTTATCGCCACCTTTGAACTGATTGATTCCATAAGATATCCCGTCATTGCCTCCGGTGGTATATCGTCAGTGATTCACCTGAAACTGCTGGATAAACTGGGGGTGGAGGGGGCGATAATCGGCAAGGCTCTCTATACCGGCGATATAAGTCTGGAGCGAGCACTTAAAGCAGTTAGTTAGACCAGGAGGCAGTAGTTGCAGAAAAAGTTGAAACTGGATGAAAAGGGACTTATACCGGCTATTATCCAGGATGATAAGAGCGGTGAGGTGCTGATGCTGGGCTATATGAATGAAGAGTCCCTTGAGCTTACTTTGTCCAGCGGTGAGGTC
>JBDRFC010000050.1:0-2368 GCA_043819155.1 Chloroflexota bacterium
ATAAGGAACTGAAATACGGGCTTTCCGTTACCGGTACGATAAATCCCGAGCGCCTGATAACCAATTTCGGGGCTAAAACCGGAGATAAGCTTATCCTTACCAAGCCGCTCGGCACGGGGATTATCAGCACGGCGGTAAAAGCCAGGGTAGCCGATGAGGAAACGGCGGCAAAGGCTGCCGAGTACATGGCAACCTTGAACGACCGTGCCTCAGAACTGATGCAGGAAGTCGGCGTTCATGCCTGCACTGATATTACCGGTTTTGGATTGCTTGGTCATATTTGCCAGATGGCCCAAAACAGCCAGGTCGGTATCAATATCTTGTCAGCTTCAGTCCCGTTACTGCCGCAGGCAGAAGAGTTTGCCCGGAAAGGATTTTGCCCGGGTGGTTTATCGCGTAACCGGGAATACTTTTCGACTAACGTGATAATAGATGATAAGGTGCCGCCTCATTTAGCTGACCTCTTCTTTGACCCCCAGACTTCCGGCGGTTTACTAATCTGTCTGGCGCCGGAGAAGGCGGAACCGTTATTGGCTAAGCTGCATCAGGCAGGGGTGAAAGACGCGGCTATGGTCGGCACCGTTAGCGGCCCAAGCGGTGTGGTGACCGTTCATTAGTCATCATCAAAAATAAATATATCCTCGATGTTTGCCCGTAAAGCCCTGGCCACATTATGAGCCAGCTTCAGGGAAGGGTTGTACCTGCCCTTCTCCAGAAAGATAATGGTCTCCCGCCTGACGCCCACCATGTCGGCCAGTTTCTCCTGTGTCAGGTTAAGGGTGGCCCGGTATTCCTTAATTCTGGTCTTCATTTCTATTTAGCGCTTATCCTGATTTTACTAAAAAATATATTTAGCATCGGTAACTGGCCTTAATGCCCCGATGTATACCGACGACTTACTTCAGATGCCGTCATGAATCCCGGCGGAACAGCCCTTTGAAATATATAACCAGACTGCCGGTGAGGCCAACCACCAGTGCCAAGGGCGATATAAAAACGGCGATAAAGAAAAACACCGGTTCCTCGGGTATACCAATGCTAGTCCAGAAGTCCGGGCCAAACCAGTGTATCAACAGGCCATAAATGGCGTTATGGAGAAAAATGCTGATAATACCGAGCGCCAGCGACATGCCGGCGATTAGCAGCCATATCCTCAGCCTTTTTAATTCCCGTTCATCCAGCTTGGGTTCTACCCGGTCATAGAACAGGTAGGATAATAGATATACCAGACCGCCACCGATGAATAAACCACCCAGAACGGGTACCGTAGCGCCCTCAGTCAGGATTCCGGCGAAGGGTAGCATCAGGCAGGCGGTGGCGATAACGTAAAATAGGAAACCGTTTCGTATTGACTTGCCGGTGTTTTCCTTTATCCTCTCATCAATCGGCGGCAGTTTCTTCTTGCTCAGCAGCGACCATATTTCGCGGTAACCCAGGATTAGAACGCCAATTACGAGTACAATGGCGATATAGTAGGCTCTTATCGAGATAAGCAAAACAGTGACGATAAGGGCGGTAATGGAGACAGCGATGATAGCTCTCTTTGTTTTCATAATATTGGCTCCAATAGTTATATATATCTAACGTTGTATATTTCTAACATACATCATTTTTGGTGTTTTGTCAATACCCCCTTGAGATATTTATTATTAAAGGTGTTTAAAGAGGGTGAAACCCCGCCGATTAATTCAAAGTTCCGATTAAAAATTGTGGCAAGTCTGCTATTGACAAAATAATTTCTTTATGCTAGGATAAATGTGCAGTTTGGAAGGACGATTAAATTATATGACAACTGTAGTGACATAACTGGTAAGTGGCAGGTAATTGACGGCCAGGCAAGCGGCTTGGTAAAGAATTACCGAGCCGCTTTTAACGTCCATCGCACTTTAACAATTGAATAGGACGATCAAAACGACAATCAACACGATAACTAATGTCAAGCCTGAAGCAGGTCAAGCGGGTAAGGGCACATGGTGGATGCCTTGGCATCAAAGGCCGATGAAGGACGTGGCAAGACTGCGAAAAGCCCCGGTGAGCTGTCAAGCAAGCCTAGCCGGGGATATCCGAATGGGGCAACCCGCTCAGGAAAAACCTGAGCACCCCCAGCTGAACACATAGGCTGGGTGGAGGGCACCAGGGGAAGTGAAACATCTCAGTACCCTGAGGAAAAGAAAATCTATTCCCTGAGTAGTGGCGAGCGAAAGGGGAGAAGCCCAAACCCTATAGGCTAAGTGGTCCTAAAACCTATGCCTATGGGGTGTTGTAAGACAGGTATGATCCAGTTTAGGATGGGTCGAGGAGTTAAAAACCAAACCCTAATCGAATGAGCCTGGAACGGACAATCGTAGAGGGTGAGAATCCCGTAGAT
>JBDRFC010000051.1:0-3440 GCA_043819155.1 Chloroflexota bacterium
GGCAGTATGCCCCACACCGACCCGGTAAAGGCATGCGACCTGATTACCCGCTTCCTCATAGATATCCCCGCCTGGCCTCAACTGCCGCGGCGTTCTTACAAAGAGGGTATGGCGGTGCAGTTCAGTCAGGGCTTTCCCTGCATTGTAGAGAAGGATAACAGCGTCTATGTAGACCGCTCTATTGATATTGACAAGCCCCTGGAGGCGCTTTACACCGCCTATCTGGATAATGACGCCGATAAATACCCCGTCGGCGCCGAATACGCCGCCGGTTTGTACGAACTGGTTGCACGCACGGATTTACAGCCGCAGGCGGTCAAGGGGCAGATAACCGGCCCCATAAGCTGGGGCTTAAGCGTTACCGATGACACCAAGCGGGCTGTTTTATATGACATTATACTGGCCGACGCCGCCGCCAAGCTGCTGCACCTGAAGGCGGGCTGGCAGGAGAAAATGCTGGGCAGGCTATCTGAAAAGACCATCACCTTTATAGACGAGCCTTCGATGGCTTCCTACGGCTCCGCCTTTTTCTCCCTGCCAAAGGAGAACGTCATCAGCCTGTTGGAGGAGGTGCTGGGAGGCATCAGGGGCATCAGTGGCATCCACTGCTGCGGTAATACGGACTGGTCCCTGATTCTGGGCACCAGTACCGATGTTCTCAGTTTCGACGCCTATAACTACGCCGAAAACTTCTGTCTCTACCCGTCAGAGGTAAAGGAGTTTTTGAACAGGGGCGGGGCTGTCGCCTGGGGCATCGTGCCGAATACAGAGGAAAGCATTAACAAAGAGACTGTTGCCAGCCTCAAAGACCGCCTTGAAGAGGCGATATCACCCTTCACCAGACATGCAATCCCTTTCAGGCAGCTTATAGAGCAGGGGCTTATCACCCCCAGTTGCAGCCTGTCTTATATAAGCGAAGACGCCGCCGGACGCACGCTGGAGCTACTGGCGGATTTATCAAAAGAAATAAGAAGGCGTTACACTTAAAGGCTGGATTTTATGGAATGCAATATAAACGCCAATAAAGCTAAATGCAACTGCACCTATGAGCCCTGTCCCCAGAAAGGCAAATGCTGCGATTGCATCGCCTACCACCTGAAATTCAACGAGCTGCCCGCCTGCGCCTTCCCGGATGATATAGAAAAGACCTTTGACCGCTCTTTCAACCGTTTCGCCGAACATATTTTGCACAATAAATAGCCAGTTGACCATTTATGGCACTCTGTATTATACTGTCAATATCTTATAAGCTATAGAATAGCGAAAACTTGTTTATGCTGCGATATATTTATATGCCAGTTGTCCATATCAGCTGCTATGCGTTATACTTGTTATAATGGATAGCACCCGTATAGAAGGAGTTTTTTATATGCCGTCTGCCGAATTGGAAGAACTGGAAATACACCCCCTCTTCAAAGCTGTTTTCGCTGAAAGCAGCGGCAAGATTAACGATATTGCCGAAGATGATAACAGCCGCCTCTTTTTTAAATCTTTACTGACCGGCGGTTATACAACAGCTAACGCAATGGTCAATTTATGTGATGGTATTAAAAAGGCCTGGGGTGAGGGGGATAAAAGCAAGGCGCTGGCGCTGACAAAATTAGGCACATTATTGCTGCTGTCACAGACCTTCCGCTGGATAGAGGACCAGCATACCGAAAAGAACGGGGCTTCGGCTACAAACCTTAGTGTCGTCTCTAAAACGCTTTCTCTATTCGATGACGATTCGGAGGCAGCCATTAAGGATTTCCTGGAACTGGATCTACAATTCAAATATGAAACAGGCCATAAAAGCGATATGACCCATTTCCGGGTCTACCTGATGGCCAAAGCCTGCGAAGCCTGCGACCACAAATGCATGGACTGGGAAAAGATATCCTTCCCCATAAAATCACTGGAGCCCTTAACCCGCTCCGGCGCCATTCTGGATTCAGTAATGGTAGGCGATTTACGCGATATCAGGGCGATGCTTGCCTGCCATTCAATCGGTATACAGGTAATGACAAAATATCACGAGGAGCATAATAAGTCTTAATGGCAGAACTGCCCGATATGGTCAGGGGGCTGATGCAGCCGCAAGCCTATCCGGAACCGACAAAGAGGGTCAGGCTGGGGCAAACCCAGATGTCTTTCGTCTTCCTTACCGATAACTTCGCCTACAAGGTTAAGAAGCCGGTAGACCTGGGCTATCTGGATTACAGCACCATCGAAAAACGTCTGCATTTCTGTAACAAGGAATTGGAACTAAACCGCCGGCTGTGCGAAAACACCTATCTTGAGGTTGTGAATATAACCCGCCGGCAGGACAGCTTTTGTATAAACGGCGACGGCGAGACGGTAGACTATGCCGTTAAAATGCGCCGCCTCCCCGCCGACCGCATGATGGACGCCCTGCTTGAAGACGAGGGCGTATCCGAAGATATGATAAGCCGTCTGGCAGAAATAATTGCCGCCTTTCATAAATCTGCGGCAACGAACGGCGAAATAAGTGCTTTCGGCAATATAGATAGCATTAACCGCAACAACGATGAAAACTTCAGCCAGACGCAAGATTACATCGGCAGAACAATATCCAGAAACCAGTTCAAGCAACTGGCTGAATACAGCCGCAGCTTTATCCGTGAAAACTCTAACCTGTTTGAGAAGAGGGCTTCAGAAGACTTTATAAGGGACTGCCACGGAGATCTGCACACCGCCCACATCTGCTTTGAAAACGGCATCTGTATCTATGATTGTATTGAATTCAACGATCGCTTCCGCTACGGGGACACCGCCTCCGAGGTGGCTTTTCTGGCGATGGACCTTGACCATCACGGGCGGGCCGACCTCAGCCGCAGCTTCGTTAATAAATATATCGCTTTCAGCGGTGATGAAGGGCTTAGAAAACTGCTTACCTTCTACAAGTGTTACCGCGCCTATGTCAGGGGCAAGGTGGCCTGTTTCAAGCTGGATGACCCCTATATCACGGCCGATGAAAGGGATAAAGCGCTTCAGGGCGCTATCGGTTACTTTAATTTGTCCTATTCTTATGTAAAGCTGCCCAAAACACTGTTTATTACCACTGGACTGGTCGGCAGCGGCAAGTCCGCCATATCCCAGGCGCTGGCAAAGAGGCTGGGGCTGGCGGTTATATCTTCCGATGTCACCCGCAAAAAGCTGGCCAATATATGGATAAAGGAGCGCCGCTTTGAGGATTTCAATACCGGTATCTACTCCCCCGAATTCTCCAGAAAGACATATGATGCACTGTTCTCAAAGGCAAAGGGTATTTTAAGCGCCGACGGCTCGGTTATTATAGACGCCTCTTTCATAAAAGCCGAAGAGCGGGAAAAGGCAAAAATCATAGCGGAAGAAACGGGCGCCCGTTTCTTTGTTCGTGAGTGCGAACTTGAAGAAGAGCTTACCCGCCAGCGTCTGACGCAAAGGCTGCAGCAGGATTC